>JBKJXM010000195.1:0-11440 GCA_046716305.1 Candidatus Eiseniibacteriota bacterium | reverse complement strand
CGTCCCCGGGGCGCCGCCTCCCTCCCACGCCGGCCGTCCGGCGGTGTTCCGCTTCTACCAGGAGCACCCGAACACCCTCGACCCCACGCTCGCGTCCGACTCCTACGCCTCGTGCGTCATCGCGCAGATGTACAGCCCCCTCGTGGGCCTCACCTCGGACCTCGAGCCGACGCCGCAGGTGGCCGAGAGCTGGACGATCTCGCGCGACGGACTCCGCTACGTGTTCCACATCCGGCCCGGCGTGCGCTTCCACAACGGGCGCGAAGTGACGGCGCGCGATTTCGAGTACTCACTCACGCGCGTCTTCCGCGAGCCGTTCCGCTCTTTAGGGCTCGCCGCCAACTACCTCGACGCGATCGCGGGCGTGGCGGAGTTCACGAGCGGCAAGGCCAAACGGATCCGGGGGATCCGCGTCCTCGACCGCCGTCGCCTGGAGATCACGCTGGCCCGTCCCTACAACTCGCTCCTGACGGCGCTCGCGCTGGACCAGACCTCCGCGGTCCCCCGCGAGATCGCCGATACCGGCCCGCAGGCCCTGGAAAAGAGGCCGGTCGGCACCGGACCCTTTCGCTTGGTCCGGCGCGACGAGCGCCAGGTCGTGCTGGCGGCGAACCGCGACTACTTCATGGGACGCCCGGGCATCGACACGCTCGTGTTCTACGCTCCTCACGGGGACGTGACGGCGCAGGGCGCCGACGCGCTGATGGAAGGACACGCCACGCTCAGCCAGCTCCCGATCTCCCGCATCGAGGAGTTTCGCGCGCGGCCCGGCATCGCGGTGCTCCGGTGGAACGACCTGAGCCTCGCGTTCATCGGGATGAACACGAGGGTGAAGCCCCTGAACGACCCGCGCGTGCGGCAGGCCATCGCGCTCGCCATGGACCGGCAGGGGATGCTGAACGCGCGGCCGGAGGGGAAGTCGATCACGACAGGGATCCTGCCGCCGGGGCTCCCGGGTTACGCGCCGGTGCAGAAGGCCTACATGCGCGACGTGCGTGCGGCGCAGGCGCTCCTCGCCCAGGCCGGCTACGACAGCCGCCATCCGCTGCCGACGCTCACGCTCTGGAAGTCGAGCAGCTCGGCCAACGCGCGGGCGGCAGACACGGTGCTGGTCCACTCCCTGGCCGAGGCCGGCATCAAGGTCGCGCTCCGGTACGAGAGCTGGGCGGTCCTGGATAACATGATCACGGGCCGGAAGGCGCCCCTGTTCGCGCTCTCCTGGATCGCGGACATCCCGGACCCCGATACGTTCCTGCGCGCGCTCTTCTACTCGCGCTCCTCGACCAACTACTTCGGCTTCCGGAACCACGAGGTCGACTCGCTCCTGGACCGCGCCCGCGACTCGGTCGATCCCGACCAGCGCATGGCGGCCTACCGCCGCGCGGAGGAGATGATCTTGAAGTCGGCGCCGTTCGTGCCGCTGTACCACACCGCCAGCTTCATCGGAATCCGGGACGACGTGGCGGGCCTGGAGATGAACCCCCTCGGGATCTCGACTCTTCAGATGGAGAAACTTCGCTTCACGGAGCCGGAGCATGACGACGGACGCCGCGTCACCCGCTGACGCGCCGCGGCGCCGGCGCACCGGCCTCCAGACCCGTATCTTCGTCACGTTCGGGATCATCGTGGTCGCGTTGGTCGCCGCGTCCGTCACCTTCCTGGTCCGGAGCGAAAGCGACTCGCTCCTTCGCGAGACCCGGAAGCGCGGGTTCGCCGTGGCGCGGAGCATCGCGTGGCTTTCCACCCCGTCGCTCCTCTCCTACAACTACATCGCGCTGAACCAGGCGGCCCGCAGATCGCAGGCGGGAGGCGAGATCGCCTACGTCGTGATCTACGACAAGGAGGGGCAGATCGCCGCCGACAGCCGCGTCCGGAATTCCTTCGGCCAGGCCCCGCGCGACGCCGCCGACTACGCGAGCCAGGTGGTGACCGAGGAGCAATGGAAGTTCATCCCGTCCGCGACGCCGCGCGAGCCGCGGATCCTCGAGATCCTGCTCCCGGTCTACGTGGAAGGGTATCGCGTGAAGTGGGGCACCGTGCGCGTGGGCGTCTCGCTGGAGAGCCTGGACAAGGAGATCGCGTCCCTGAGCCGGAACCTCATCGTGGCGGGCATCCTGGCGGCGATGCTCTGCCTCTTCGCCGCGCGCGCCGCCGCGGGCGGGATCACGCGCCCCATCGGCCGCCTCGTCTCGGCCACGCGCGCCGTGGCGAAGGGGGACTACTCGCAGCGCCTGAATCTGACGACGGGCGACGAGCTGGAGATCCTGGCGTGGCACTTCGACCGCATGGCCGACGAGGTGCAGCGACAGCAGGCCGAGGTCCTGGCCAGCCGCGAGAACCTGGCCCGCCTGAACCATTCGCTCGAGGCGGCCGTGGAGGCACGGACGCACGCCCTGGTCGAATCCGAGGCCAAGTACCGCGTGCTCGTGGAGTCGAGCCCGCAGGGAATCCTGATCATGCAGGACGGGAAGGCGGTCTTCGCGAACGGCGCCATCGCGCAGATGGCCGGCCGCATGGAATCGGAGCTTCTCCATCCGGCCTTCGATCCACTCTCCATCTTCGACGGCGAGGCGCAGGAGCGGATCCGTGACGCGACCATCGCCCCGGAAGCGGTGGAGTCGCAGATGACCACCGAGATCGTCCAGCCCGTCGGGCGGCAGATCCCGGTCGAGGTGCAGGCCGCGCCGCTGGTCTTCCAGAACGAGCCGGCCACGATGGTCCTGGTGACCGACATCTCGGCGCTCCGGGATCTCCAAGAGCGTCTCGTGCGCGGAGAGAAGCTGCGCGCGTTAGGCGAGCTTGCCGCCGGCGTCGCCCACGACTTCAACAACATCCTCGGCATCATCCTGGGGCGCACGCAATTACTAATGACGCGCACCAAGACCCCGATCCTGGTCGCCGGGCTGAACATCATCCGCCAGGCGGCCATGGACGGCGGCGAAGCCGTCCGGCGCATCCAGCAGTTCAGCCGCGTGCGCGAAGACCGCGCGCACGAGCCGCTCGACCTGAAGGAGATCGCGGCCGAAGTCGTCGAGATCACCCGTGGGAAGTGGAAGAACGAGGCGGAGCACCGGGGCGTGAAGGTTGAGGTCTCCATCGACGCCCGCGAAGCGCTCACGATGATGGGGTCGCGGGCGGAGATCCGCGAGGCGATGACCAACCTCATCTTCAATGCGGTGGACGCGCTGCCCCAGGGCGGCCACATCGCCGTCCGCTGCCGCGCCGACGGGGATGCCGCGGTGATCGAGGTGTCGGACAACGGCACCGGAATGTCCGAGGAAGTCCGGAGCCGCATGTTCGAGCCCTTCTTCACCACCAAGGGTCTCTCGGGCACGGGCCTCGGACTCTCCATGGTGTACGGCATCGTCACGCGCCATCACGGGACGATCGAAGTCGAGACCACCGCCGAGACGGGCACCACGGTGCGGATGCGATTCCCGGCCGCGGAGCACGCGGAGCCGGAAGCGGTGCCCGAGGAGCGATCCCCCCGCCGGTTCTCGGCGCGCATCCTGGTCGTGGACGACGAGGCCGAGCTTCTGAACCTGCTTCAGGAGGCGCTGGCCACGGCCGGGCACGAGGTGACGACGGCGTCCACGGGCGCCGAGGGCGTGGCGCTCTTCCGCGGCAGCGAGTTCGACGTCGTCCTCACCGATCTGGGAATGCCGGACGTGACCGGATGGGATGTGGCGCGCGTTGTCCGCGACGAAGGGCGCTCCGGAATCGTGCTGGGGCTGGTGACCGGGTGGGGCGCGACGATCAGCGAGGAGATGGTGGCCAGCCACGGCGTCGACTTCGTGGTCGGGAAGCCTTTCGACGTGCAGGAGCTGATCGCGAGAGTGAACCGCGCGGTCGAGCCACATCCGGAGCCCAGGGCGAAGTCGGAGCCCGGGGCCAAGGCCGCGCCGAAGAAAAGCCGCGCGGCCGCGCCGAAACGCGCTACTCGGGGGTCAGCCGTTTCACCCAGCGGACGTCGCCGGACCTGAGCCGGCGGCGGCGGTACCCCATGGCCTCGAGGAAGCGCTCGCCGTCGTCGTAGCCCGCCGGCACCTCGGCCGCGATCGTCGGGACCCCGAAATCGTCCGAGAGAAACTTCTCCGCCATCTCGAGCGCGGCCCGCCCGAATCCCTTCCCCCGCTCCGCCTGCGAGATCACCAGTCCGCGCAGCGCCGCCGGAAGCTCGTCGGTGCCGGTCTCGATCTCGATCGTTCCGATGAGGGACTTGGTGTCGGTGCGCCGCACCGCGAAGTAGAAGCGGCTCTCGTCGGAGATCGCGTCCTCGTACATCATCTCGACCCCGCCCGGATCGAAGTCGGCCGAGCCTGTCACCGCCTCGAAGTAGTCGGGCGCGTCGAGATAGACCTTCCAGATCGCCGGGAGGTGCTCGGGGCCGGGAACCTCGAGAGTGACGAGGGGGCCGTCCAGCCGGGTCGTCGTGGATCCAGTCATCGCAGAAGCACCGCCTTTTGAATGCGCGTCCGGTTTCCGGACCGCAGCTCGAAGAAGTAGATCCCGGCGCCCGCGGGCCGGCCGCGGTCGTCTCGTCCGTCCCAGTGTACCCGCGAATCGGCGGGTTGGCTCGTTCCCTTCGCCAGCGTGCGGATGATTCTGCCGTCGGCGCGGAACACGCGTACCACAAAGGGACCGTCGCGGTCCAGGGAGAGGGAGACGCTCGCGGAGGAGGCGAACGGGTTGGGGCGCACAGGACCCAGCGCGAGCACGCGGGGCGCGCCCGGCGTGCCCGAACCGCCGGGCACGGCGACCAGGAGCGGGCCCGCTTCGGACGCTGGCTCACCTTCGCGCGCCGCGATCAGCCAGTAGCGATAACTTCCGGGGGCCACTTCGCGATCGACGTAGGCGGCCTCGCCGTCGGCGGGAAGCGTGATGAGCCGCCGGCGGTCCTCGCCGCTCCCCGCGCGGTCGATCCCGACGATCCCTCCCGTTCCATCCTCGACGCGCCACGTCAGCCGCACCGAGGGCCCGAATGCGTCGGCCTCCGCGGCCCCGGCAAACGCGGACACTGCGATCCCGGTCGAGACGCAGGAGTGGTCTCCGGTCACCGCCACGTCGTCGATCCACCACCCCAGTCCCTCGTTCGGGGGCTCGGAGCGGAACCGGAACGCGATCTGCACCGGCCCCGAGTACCCCGTCAGCGGCACCTGCACGCGCGTGAAGGTCGTCTGCGTGCCGCTGAACTTGTCTCCCGTGTTGTAGCCGCCGACGGGAGTGAGCGGAACCCAGGTCGAGGCGTTGTTCGTCGAGATCTCGACGCTCATGCCGTCGAAGGCGAACTCGGTGTCGTAGCGCTGCCAGAAGGTGAGCGTGTCCGCGGCGCCGGCGAGGCGGATCGGCTGGCTGACCAGCCGCGTGTCCTGCGACGGCGCGTAGTGCCCGATCAGTCCCGCGGGGCCGAGGCGCCAGGCCCAGGTCCCGCCTGGGGTCTTGTTCACGCCCGCTTCGCGGTGCCACTCGGTCACGCCGCCGCATCCGATCGGGACGGGGACCCAGCGCCGCGTCGTGCTCTCGAAGTTCTCGCAGATGCCGGTCCGCTGCCCGACCAGGATCTGCACGCTGTCGGCCAGCACCAGCCCCGCGGGCCCCGACACCGTCAGGGACAGATTGACTCCCCGCGGATCGGGCGTCGGGTTGATGGCGGCGTAGATCACCGAGCCAATGCTCGCCGCGGAGCCTCCGATCACGCCGTAGTAGATCGAGTCGGCGAGGAGCCCCGCGTAGGGCTCGGTCACCCGCACCCTGGCGCTCAGCTCGCCGGTCGCCGCGACGTCGAGGTTCTGGAGCGGGAACCAGAGCCGCACGGTCTCACCCGGCTCGACGAGGCCGTTTCCGTTGTTGCTGTTTCCGTCGAAGGAAGTGTCGTCCACGATGAGGGTCCCTCGCCGGACCGTGGTGCCGCTCACGATCAGATCGGCCGTGATGTCGCGCACCGGACCGGGACCCGTCTCGGCGATGTTGTTGACCGAGACCTGCGAGATGCCGCCGCAGTACGAGTTGCTGTTGGGGCAGCTGAACGCGCCGAACGACGTGCGGCCGCCCAGCCCCGGCCAGGGATCGTAGAGATCGCCGCGGGTCCCGACCACGATCACCCGCCCCTCGCAGGCCATCGCCGAGACGCCCGTCCCCTTCTCCGTGTCGAGGTTCTGAACGCCCGTGAAACCCGAGGCCGCCTCGATCCCGCCCCCCTCTTCGATGTCGACCATCTTGTGGACGGCCAGGTCGTTTCCGATGATCCCGGGATCGACGTGATAGATGATCAGCCCGTGCGCGACTCCGTTCCCGGTCGAGTCCGCCTCGCGCGTGGAGCGCACCAACGCGGCGTCGAAGCCGATCGGCTGGCGGTTCTCGATGAGGAAGAACTCGCCCGCGTCCACGCCGTTGGTCCAGAGGCGGTAGGCCACGCCCGTGGTCTCCACCGGGGGAATCGTGACGGCCACGGTGTCCTGGAGCACCCAGATCGGCTCCAGCCACCCCATCTCTAACTTGGACCAGGCCGAAAGATGCGCCGGCTTGCTCCCGGTCGGCTCGCCGGGCATGTGGTTGTAGAGGCCCGATGCCATCAGGTCCCACTCGCCCAGTCCCTCGTTCGCGCCCGGAAGGCCGCTCGTGTCGTACAGGTCGGGAAGGCCCAGCACGTGCCCGAACTCGTGGCAGAAGACGCCCACCGACATGAGATCTCCCGCGGTCGTGTGGGGCGTGGTGCGCTGCCACCGCTCCGGCTCGGTCGTGTAGGCGAACGCCACGACGCCGTCCACGGACGCGGCGCCGCCGGGCATGTTCCACTTATGGGACCAGATGTCGCCGTCGCTCGCCGTCTCCTCGCCGCCCGGTCCCGCGTGCACGATGAAGAGCGCGTCGATCTCGCCGTCGTCGTCTCCCGAGTCCGGGACCCCGTCGGGTCCGTCGTTATCGAACTGGGAGAAGTCGACGTCGGGATCGGCCATCCGGAGAGCGTCCAGGGCCATCTGCTGCGCGTTGAACGGCGCCGTGCCGAAGCCTCCCTGGCCGTTCGCGTACTCGGCGTAGTCGCGGGTGGCCGTATACCAGCGCGTCACGATGCCGTCCACGTCGAACGCCCCGCGCGAGACCTCGTCGTAGTAGTCCCGGAGGCTCCCGGTCGGATGTGTCCCGCTGCTGAAGAGGAGGTCGGCGAATTTGGCCGGCGTGTGGTTCAGCGTGTCGGCCGGCCAGTCGGGGAATTGGACCAGGATCACAACGGCTCGGTAGCTCGCGCCGGCCGTCTGGCGCTGCAGGGCTGGCGCGTCCACACCTAGCGGCCGCTTGGGCACCCGGGGCGCCCCGCTCCCGTACATGGGGGCGGCGGCCGAGCCTGGGCGCGCGAAAGCCGAAGGGTGGACCGGGGGTGCGGCCGAGCTGTCGGAGGCCGCCAAGACAAGGCAGGCCACGGCGATCCATGAAATTGGGCGCAACGACAGACTCCTCCGGCAGGGATGCGTCGAGGCGTTGACTAGGGTTTGACGGGAGCGGCCTGCGCGCGCCCGAAGCCGGCGCGCTCCTGCTTCCCCCAGCCGCCACGTCCCAAGAGGATATCAATCATGGCGCCCAGGCGGAAGAAGAGGGTGAGGGTGCGGTAGGTGAAGCTCTCGATCACGCCGATCGCGATCATCAGGGCGAAGTCGCCCCACGAGCGGTAGAGACCGAACGACAGCTCCTCGAGGAAGATGGCCGCGATCGAGAGGAACGCCCCCGACGTCACGGAGAGGAAGAGGAACGCCCAGAAGAAGACGGGAGAGAGGAACCCCATGAAGAATGCGATGGGCAGCACGATGTAGCCCAAGAGCTCGATCACGGGGCCGAGCAGCTCGAAGAGGAAGTAGTAGGGCATCCCGATCCAGCGGAGCGAGCCCGAGTTCTTTTGCCAGAGGATGGACTTGTGGAGCCAGAGGGAATGGACCAGGCCCCGGTGCCACCGGCCCCGCTGCCGCGCCAGGGCGCCGATCGTCTGCGGCACTTCCGTCCAGCAGATCGGATCGGGGAGAAACACGATCGAATAGGGGCGCTTCTGCTCGCGCATGGTGTGGTGGAGCCGGAGCACCAGCTCCATGTCCTCGGTGACCACGTCCGAGCGGTACCCGCCCGCCTCCACCACCACGTCCTTCCGGAAGAGGCTGAAGACGCCGGAGAGGATGAGCAGGTTGTTCAGGACCGAAAGGCCCAGGCGGGTCGCGACGAAGGCGCGCAGGTACTCGACCACCTGGAACCCGGCCAGGATGTTCTGCGGCAGCCGGGGATCGATCACCCGCCCCCGCTCCACCCTGCAGCCGTTCCCCACGCGCACCTGCCCGCCGACCGCGATGACGCGGTCCGGGTCTTCCATGAACGGGCGAACCACGCGGAGGAGCGCGTTCTCCTGGAACATGGAGTCGGCGTCGATCGTGCAGAAGAGCGGATAGCGCGAGACGTTGATCCCCGCGTTCAGGGCCTCGCTCTTTCCGCTGTGCTCCTTGTCGATGACGATGAGGTTGGGGAACGACGGAGACTTGTAGAGTCCGCGGATCTCGCTCTCGACCGGGATGCTGCGCCGCACCACCATCTCCCGGCGCGTCAGCCGGAACTCGCGGACCAGGGCCTGGAGCGTTCCGTCCGTGGAGCCGTCGTTGATCACGATCACTTCGTGCGTCGGGTAGTCCAGCGAAAGCACCGACCGCACCGCGTTCACCACCGTGGTCTCTTCGTTGTACGCCGGCACGAGGACGCTGATCGGGAATGCGAAGTGCGACTTGGCGACCGCCTCGTAGTCGGCGTAGAAGTTCTGGGCGAGCCGCCGGCGCATGTCCAGGAAGGAAAGGACCAGGAGGAAGAGGAGCACGAGCTGGAGCGCCGTGAAGTACACCAGGACGACGATGCTCAGCACGTAGAGCGCGTCGAAGAGCCAGGCCGGAGGGGTCATGTCGGGCTCCTCATGCGCCTGGCGCCGTCTGACGCGGTGGCAGCGCCATCGGCACGCCGAGGGTGGTCAGCGCCTCGATCGCGCAGTCGCGCGCGAAGCGGTCGCCCGACTCCATCGCCTGGAAGAGCGCCGGCTTCGACGCCTCGCCCAGGCGGACCAGCGCGTCGAGCGCGTTCTTCCGCACCCACCACGACCGGTCTTGGAGCGCGTTTCCCAGCGGCGCCGCCATGGAGGGATCCCCGATCTTTCCCAGCGCTTCGGCCGCGTGCGCGCGCACGTACCAGACCGGGTCGCGCAGCGCGGTCTCGACGATCCCGGACGTGCCGCGGTCGGCGATGGAGCCCAGCGCCCAGGCCGCGGCTGAACGGACGTCGGGATTGGGATCGAGCAGCGAGTCGCCCAGGGAGCGGCAGGCCCGGTTCTCCTGGATCTCGCCCAGGATTCGCGCGGCCCAGAAGCGCGCCTTGGGCGTTCCGTCGCGGAGCGTGCGGATCAGGAGCGGCGCCGTGCGGGTCCCCATCTCGATGCAGATGGCGGCGATCCGCGCCGACACCGACTGCTCGTGCTTCCCCAGGAGCCGAACAAGCGCCTCCTCGGCGGCCTGGAGCTTCATCTTGCTCAGCGCGCGCGCGGCGACGTTCCGCACGTCGGAGTCCTTGTCCTCCAGGGCGGCGAGGAGCACCGGCACCGAGGCCGGAACCTTCAGCTCGCCCAGCACGCGGAGCGCGTGCGCGCGGCTCCACTTGAGCGAGCTTTTCGCCTGCCGGAAGAACTGGTGGACCACGCCCTGCTCTTCCAGGGAGCGGATCACGTCGAGACGGACCGACAGCTCGAGCTGGCTCACCTCTTCGGCCGTTAGCTGCGACCACCGGCCCGACATCCCGGCCGCGATCTCCCGGTAGGCAGCCGTGCGGTCCTGGGCGGCGCCGCCCAGCAGGAGGAAGTGCTTCCGAAGGCGGTCCAGGAAGCGCTTCCGCGAATCCTCCTCCCGGCCGGAGTGGACCTTGTTCACGATCGCGGCGATCGTCATCAGCGCCACGATCCCGAGCAGGATCCCCAGAGTGATCACCAGCGCCTGGAAACCGATCATGCCCGCCCCCTCACCATCGCGCCGCCGCCGAGAGCCCGAGATACCAGGTTTCGTACGAGTTGTTGTCCCGCGAATACGATCCCTCGATCCCCAGGGGGAACGAATTCAGGGCGGTCACGTTCAGGTACGCCGACAAGGTGTTGGTGAGGATGTCCTCGAAGTTGGAGGAGAGGAGCAGGGCCGCCTGGTAGCGCGCGCCGTAGTCCAGATCCGCGCGCTCCGAGTAGCCCGAGACCGAGATCCCCGCCGCGTGCCGCACGCTCTCGAGCGGCGTGAAGTAGGACGACGACCGGAACTTGTAGTCGGTCAGGATCAGGGCATAGTCGAGCGTGGTGGCGGGATGCTTCAGGTGCACGCGGTACGACGCGCCGGCCCGCACGGTGCTCCGCTCGTTGTCGTCGGAGTAGGTCCCCTGCTCCAGACCCGCCGACGCGCTGCCGCGGCCGTTCCACTGCCACCCGACGTCGGCCGCGACGACGGTCTGCCGGCCCGCCAGGATGCGCGGCGGCCCCAGCGTGGACTTGAGGGGGAAGTACTCGCGACGGACGCTCGCGGCCGGCGTGAGCCGCCCCGCAAACCACCAGACCCGCGCGTTCCAGCCCAGGAAATCGTCGTCGCCCGTGAGTGGGTAGAGAACGTTCGCGCTCCCGGCGCGGATCGAGCGCGACTCGACGCCCGCCGCGACCTGAACCGGATAGTGGCGCAGGACCGAGACGTCGGCGCGGATCACGGTCATGTCCATGTCGTAGCTCAAGCTGGTGCCAGGGGCCGGGCTCACGGTCCGCTCGAACTGGGACAGTCGTCCCACCCGCACGGCGACGTCCGCGGCCCGTCCCACGGTCGCGCGCGCGCGCGCGTAGGGCCCCGTGCTCTCGATGATGAAAACGGGGGCGCCGTCCACGTATTCGCGCTCGCGCGACGTGGTCACTCCGACGCCCGCGGAGGGCGCGGTGGCGCGGCGTACGGCCTCCCGCTCCTCGCGCACCGCGGCCGTATCGGCGCCGTTTGCCCTCGCCGAAGCCAGGAAGCGGTCGGACGCGGTCGCCGCGCCGCGCCAGCGCGACACGGTCGCCAGCCCCAGCCACGCGTCCCCGTATCTGGGGTTCACGCTCAGGACGCGCTGGTATTCGTTCGACGCGCCGGGCAGGTCTCCCGCCCAGGAGAGGGCGCGCGCGTAGGCCACGCGCGCCTCGAGATTTTCGGCGTCGATCTTCGAGGAGCGCCGGAACTGGACAAGCGACTCGTCCGTGCGCCCAGCCCAGGCGAGCACGCGCGCGTAGCCCGCGCGGTCGAAGTCGTCGTCCGGCCTTTCGCGGAGGATGCGCTGGTACTCGGCGATCGACTCGTCGTACTTCCCGTCCCATGCGAGGACGCGGGCCAGTAGGGAGCGCGCGTCGATGTTCCGCGGATTGGACGCGAGCACGGCC
>JBKJXM010000194.1:0-3411 GCA_046716305.1 Candidatus Eiseniibacteriota bacterium | reverse complement strand
GCGGCCAGCGGCAGCGCGTCGCCCTGATGCGCGCCCTGATGCTGGATCCCGAAGTCGTGCTCCTCGACGAGCCGCTTGCCGCACTCGATCCTCTGATCCGCTCCGACCTGCAGCGCGACTTGAGGCGCGTTTTCGATCGCCTGGGGAAGACGGTTCTCTTCGTGACCCACGACGTGGCCGAAGCGGCGACGGTTGGGGACGAGATCGCGCTCATGCGCGCCGGTCGGATCTTGCAGAGAGGGACACTGCGCGACCTGACCGAGCGCCCCGCAGATCCGTTCGTCACCCGCTTCCTGGGAGCGCAGCGCGGGCTCGTGCCCGTCGCTCCGGCCACATGACGCGGCCGGCGCGCCCTACGGCGCGGCGCGCGGCGCGGATCGCGGGAGCCCTCGTCCTCGCGGCGGCGCTCGTGCCCGCGCGCCCAGCCGTGGCCGCCGAGGATGTGGTCGTCGGATCGAAGGCCTTTGCCGAGTCCTGGATCCTGGCGGACGCGCTCGCTTCGGCCATGAGGCGGGAGGGAGTGCCCCGCGTCGAGCATCGCCGGAACCTCGGCGGGACGGAGATCGTCTTCCAGGCGCTCCGGTCGGCAAGCGTGGACGTCTACCCCGAATACACGGGGACGATCCACGAGGTCGTGCTCCAGAGCCCGCGGGCGCTCTCCACGGCCGAGACGCGCGCGGCGCTCGCGCGGATGAGCCTGGGGATGAGCGATCCGATCGGCTTCAACAACAGCTACGGGATCGCGGTGACGGAGGCGACCGCGCGCCGGTACAACCTTCGAACTCTGTCGGACCTCGCGCGCCACCCGGAGCTGAAGCTGGGGCTGACGCACGAATTCCTGGGCCGGCCTGACGGATTTCCGGGACTCCGGCGGCGGTACGGTCTCTCCGGCGACAACGTGCGCGGGATTCAGCACGAGCTGGCGTACGCCGCGCTCGCGGACGGGAAGATCGACGCGACCGACATCTACACCACCGACGCGCAGATCGCCCGGCTCGGGCTCCGCGTCCTGGAAGACGACAAGGAGTTCTTTCCGCGCTACGACGCGGTCTGGCTCTATCGCCTGGAACTCCCTCTGAAAGACGCGCGCGCGTACGCGGCGATGCTCCGCCTGACGGGAGTGATCGATCAGGAACGGATGATCCGCGCGAACGCGCGCGTGGTGCTCGGCGGCGCGACATCGGTGGACGCCGCCGAGTCGCTCCTTGCCGAATTGCCGGGCTTCGCGGTAGCCGGGGCGGGCGCCGCGGCGGGTGGGACGACCACAGCCGCCGCACCCTGGAGCCGCACGGCCCGGTCCATCCTGAGCAACACGGCGCAGCACGTGAAGCTGGTGGCGATCTCGCTCCTGGCCGCGGTGTTGATCGGCATCCCGCTCGGGGTGCTCGCGGCCCGCTCGCCGCGGCTCGGCGGCGTGGTCCTCGCCTCGACGGGGCTGGCCCAGACCATCCCCTCGCTCGCGCTCCTCGCGATCCTCATCCCCGTCTTTGGGATTGGAATGGTTCCGGCCCTGATCGCGCTTTTCGTCTACAGCCTGCTCCCCATCGTCCGGAACACCTACGTGGGGATGACCACGATCGCGCCGCCGCTCTTGGAGTCCGCGGCCTGCCTGCCACTCTCGCCGCGGTCCGAGCTCATGCGGATCCGGCTGCCGCTCGCCTCCCCCTCCGTCATGGCCGGGATCCGGACGAGCGCCGTGATCAACGTCGGATCGGCCACGCTGGCGGCGCTGATCGGAGCCGGAGGGCTGGGGGAGCCCATCCTGACCGGCATTCAGCTACGCCGGAACGGGCTCATTCTCGAAGGGGCTATTCCCGCGGCCCTCCTGGCGCTTCTGGTCGAGCGGGCGTTCGACGGGGTGGACCGGATCGCCATTCCCAAGGGTCTCCGTCTGGCCGCGGCCGTGCGGGGGAATCAGTCCCGCCAGCGCGTGGATTCGTCTAGAATTACGGGCGAGTCGTATCCGGAGGAAGACCATGACCCAGACACTCCGCCCGAGCGAAACCCCTGAAGCCCTGAATACCCGGCTGGCCGACGCCCGGGCCCGCACCGACGAGATCTTCGCCCGCCTGACGCCGGACGCCCTGTACGAGCGCCCCATCGCCGAACGCCACCGGCTGGTCTTCTACCGGGGACACCTCGAGGCGTTCGACCAAAATCTGATGCGCCAGGCATACGGGCTCGAGTCGTTCCATCCGGCCTTCGACAAGCTGTTCGCGTTCGGGATCGACCCCACCGACGGCGGGCTTCCGAGCGAGGCGGCCTCGGAGTGGCCGCGCCGGGAGCAGATCCTCGAGTACAACGCGCGCGTCCGAGCCGTGGTGGACGAATGCCTGGCCGGCATCCGCGCGATCCGGCCGGAGTTCGATGCCCCAACCATCGTGAACATGGCGATCGAGCACCGGCTGATGCACGCGGAGACGCTCGCGTATCTGCTCCACCAGCTCCCTTATGGGATGAAGCGCGGCGGGGCGGATCATCCGGCCCCCGGCGATGCGAGGGCCCCCCGGGCGGGCGAAGCCTCGCCGGCCATCCGCATTCCCGCGGGCCGGGCCACGCTCGGGCGCGACCGAGGCGGATTCGGCTGGGACAACGAATTCGGCCCTCGCGTGGAGCAGGTGCCGGAGTTCTCCATCGCCGAGCAGAAGGTGACCAACGGGCGATTCCTGGAATTCGTCGAGGCGGGCGGCTACGACCAGCCGAGCTTCTGGTCTAACGAGAACTGGGTGTGGAAGGAGAAGCACGGGATCCGCCACCCCTCCTTCTGGGTGCGCCGCCCCGGTCAGCACTCTTGGAGCTTCCGCGGAATGTTCGGCGAGGAGCCGCTCCCGATGGACGCGCCGGTCTGGGTGAGCCACGCGGAGGCTTCGGCGTTCGCGAGGTGGGCGGGCCGCTCGCTGCCCACCGAAGCGCAATTCCATCGCGCGGCCTACGGGACTCCCTCGGGCGACGAGCGCGCGTATCCCTGGGGGGATGACCCACCCCGGGACGAGCACGGGAATTTCGATCTGCGCCGCTGGGGACCGACCCCAGTCGGGTCGTTCCCGGACGGGGATAGCGCCTTCGGTGTCGGAGAGCTGGTCGGAAACGGCTGGGAGTGGACGTCGAGCATCTTCGAGCCGTTCTCGGGCTTCGAGCCGCATCCGCTCTACGCCGGCTACTCGGCCGACTTCTTCGATGGGAAACACTTCGTGATGAAAGGCGGCTCCCATCGGACTGCCGCGTCCATGCTCCGCCGCTCCTTCCGGAACTGGTTCCAGCCGCACTACCCCTACGTCTACGCAGCCTTCCGCACGGTGGGCCCGTGAGCGGCGGCTCCGCGTTGTCGGGCCTCGACCCGACCCAGATCGCCGACGTCCGGGCGGGACTCCTGGGACCCGGACCGAAGCGGCTTCCGGCCCGCCTCCTCTA
>JBKJXM010000193.1:0-16440 GCA_046716305.1 Candidatus Eiseniibacteriota bacterium | reverse complement strand
TGGCCCGGCGAGGGCCGCGGCGATCACGACCCCGGCGGCCAGGGGAAGAAATGGCGTGACGCGGAACAGGGGCCAGGTCGCCAGCTCGAACCAGGCGAGAATTCCGACCGAGAGAAGGGCGAATGCGTAGCTTGCTATAGGGCGATATCGGCGGCGCGTATTCACCTTATCTATCTATAGCGTTTCCCATGCCACGAAGGGACGTTCGCCGTAACGCGGGACCGGAGCGCAGGTGCGGAGCCGACCGTGCGCGCGCGAAGCGCCATAATAATGAAGAAATGGAAGGGCAGTTGTAAGACCGGTGGCCATCAGCGTCCCCGGGGACCGCGGGATGGACTCTTCACGGCGGGAGTACGGGTCATCGTAGGGGGGCTGCGCCAAGCGTTTCACGGCGGGTCACCACCGACACCCGGCCGTACCATCGCGCGCGTCCGGGCGCTGGCGCGGCCTCTGCATTGCTCGGGGGTCCGGGGTTGACATGGATCCGCAAAGGGAGAGGACAAAGGGAGAGGACCGAGATGGCACGCGCGTTCTGGAAAGGACTCTTCGACCCCTCGTTCGTCGGGCTGCGCGACGACAAACCCGCAAGCGAGGTCGTGCGCGAGACACCGGCCTCGGCGCGAGCCGCTGACGGCGTGACGGCCCGGAAGCGCGTGCCGCCGGCGCGGCGGCGCCCACCCGACACGCCGACTCGCCAGCCGCCGCCGGTGCGCGACCCCAATCCCAAGCCGCCGGTCGCGGATCCGCCCCAGAAGCCGAGCAAGCGCCCGATCCGTGAGCCGCTCGACCAGGCGGCGCTCGCCGCCCTCGGGAAGAGGTGACGCCCCGGATGCGCATCACGCCCTCGATTGTTCGCCGCGCGCGCGCGTCCTGAGCGTCCGTCGGGTTGTATCGGGTACAAGGCGGCCGGGCAACGGTTACATGTGCGACGCACCTCTTCCCTCGAAAGCCTGCCTGTTACCCACAGAATAGCCGCAGGTTAGGGCCGTTCGCTTTCTGGCACGGAAACTGCGAACACGGCCGAGAGCCAGGCGCCGCTTCTGTCCCGTCATTCGCGTCCTGTCGGGGCGCGGTCCGAGCGGGCCTTATGGCCTGGACGCTCTTGAGGAGGTTCCGAAATGCTGTGGACCATCACGATTCTTTTATTCGTGCTGTGGCTCATCGGAATGGTGTCGAACTACACGATGGGTGGCCTGATCCACCTGTTGCTGTTGATCGCGGTCGTCACCATGCTGATCCGGATCATCCAGGGACGGCGCCCGGTCTGAGCACGGCTTTTGACGCGGGGTCGCGCGATTGCTCATGCGTCGGCCCCGCGATTTCATTTCCAACATCAGGCCGCCGGGACACGGAGCTAGTGGAACGCCATCGGGTGAGAGTCCAAGAGCGTCGCGTGCGCGACCGGCGGATCCGCCGGCGGTAATTCCCTGAACGAAACGGGCGGCCCCGCGGCGATATGCCGCCGCGCCGCCCGTCGTGTGTGGGATTCGTTTTCGTATCCGACGCTCAGCGCGGGGTCTTGCCTCCGCTGCTCCGGCCCGATCCGCTGCGCGCCTTCGACTCGGCCGGCTCCATCTCCTCACCACAGACACAAGTGAAGGCCTGCTCCTCCATGTCTTCCATCTGGGTTGCCTGGACCACGGTGATCTCGCAGGCACACTCCTCGTTCGTGCACGTGAACTTTTCACCCTGCTGCATGATGTTTCTCCTTTCCGGCGGGGAAAGCCCCGCCCTCAGCTCCTGCCCGCTCCACGTCCCGCTGCCTGAACGTTGATGGACGACTCGGCCACCTGCGTCAGGGTCTTGTCCGCCTCGTACTCTTCGTCCAGCGTCGTCTGCAATGCCTGGGCCGCCAGCCGGTCGCCGCGAAATTCGGCGAACGTGCGGAGCGTCCCGTAGGCCGCGATCTCGTAGTGCTCCACCTTCTGTGCGGCCGCGATCAAACCCGCGTCGCGCACGCTCGGCTCGGAGTCGCTCTTGACGATCTCGTCGCCCTCTTCGATGAGAGCGACCATGACCTTGCACGACTTTCCCTTGGAGGGATGACCCAGACCGCGGAAAATCTCGTCCAGACGGCGCACGTGTCCGCGCGTCTGCTCCAGATGGTCCTCGAACGCCGTGCGAAGCTCCGGTGAGGAAGCCGCCTTGGCCATTTGAGGGATGGCACGCACGAGTTGGTTTTCGGCGTCGTAGATGTCCCGGAGTTGCTCGACGTATAGTTTTTCTAGCGAGTCCACCTGCATGTTCTTCTCCTTGTCCGGCGCCGCCGCGGTTTACCCCGCGGGGACCCGCCGGTGCGTGTGCCCTTCGGAAATGCGCGTGTGCTGGAAGGTGTCGCGCGCGCGCTCCATCGAGATCCGCGCATCCTCCTTCACGCCGTTGATCGTGTTGCGGGCCTTGCCGATCACGTTCTTGACGCCCGGGCCCACTCGCCGAGCCGTCCGATTGATTTCCCGGCGAACGTCGCGTCCCGCCGGCGAGAGGAGCAGCGCGACGCCGACTCCAATGAACGCGGCGATCGCGAACGATCCCTTGGGTCTGTTGACTCGATTCGTCTCATAGCGGGACTGATGCAGTTCGTACATGACGATCCTCCCTGGGTAGGGTGGAAGAGTTGTCTGCCGGCCCTCGCGGTGACACCGCGTTCCGGCGGATGGAAGCTGGGGTCGGGAAAACGACGGGCCTGGGGGTCGGGTAGTCGCTTGTTACAATTACAGCGACCGGTCCGGTGCGTCCTCTGGGCCTTCCCGCCGCGCTCCCCCACGGAAGGAGCGTCGAGCAAGGACAAGGCCACCCCGAAAACGGGCAAAAAACCGGCTCTTGAAAGAATGTCCGGGAAGCCGCAAACTTATAGGCCATGCCGCGTTGGTGAGGGGCGAAAGCTCCGGCGCGGGGGAACGACGGAATACCCGCGTCCACGGCGCTCTCGCTGGCGGCGCGTTCAGGGGGCAGTTTGACGTTGCGTGTCGAAGGGGATCAGAGCACTGGTATCCGCGCCGAGGACGTCGCTCAGGACGCGGCCTCGGCGCGCCTGGCCGAGCACCGGCGCCATCTTGGGCGCATGTATTCCGTTTTGGCCCACGATCTCCAGGGCCACCTGAACTCGATGGTGCTGAACCTCGAGCTGCTGCAGCGGACGGCCGACGCCGAGCCTGGGCGGGTTCCGCGCTATGCCTCCCTGATCGCGTCGGAGCTCCAGGCCCTCGACAAGAGGCTCAAGGCCGTCGTGGGGCTGATGCGCCTGGCTGACTCTCCCTCCGATCGATTCGACTGGCGGGCCGTGACCGAGGAGTTGGCGATCATTTTCGAATCCTACGCGCGGACGCGCCGCGTCCGAGTCCGATCGGCGCTCCCGGAGATCCCGGTGGGCGTGTTCGGCGATCGCGACGCGGTGAGCCACGTCCTCACGTCGCTCCTGGTTGGAGTGGTGGACACGCTCCCGACCGGCTCGCTCCTGTCGCTGTCGCTTCATACCGACCGGCAAAACGCCGTGCTCGACGTTTCCGCCACCCCCGGCGCCGCGGCCGATACGCCCGCCGCGCCCGAACCGATCGCGTTCTGGACGCGCGAGCCGGCCGCGGGCGCCCTGGAAGCCGCCCGCGCCGTTCTGGAGTCTCACGACGTACGTCTTCGGGTCCCCTCCGGACCGCGCGAACCCGCGCGGCTGGAGATCGAGCTTCCGCTCGCCCCGCTCGCAGGTTAAGGAGAGCTAGACATATATGCCGGTCGCCCTGGTAGTCGACGACGATCCGAACAGCCTTTCCGCCCTCGCGGACCTGGTCGAGAACGAAGGATTTGCAACGGTCACGGCGGGAACGCTGGCCGACGCGCGAGCGCGCCTGGCGACAACGCCCCCTGACGTCGTGCTGGTGGACCTGATGCTCCCGGACGGGGGCGGCCTCGATATTCTTCCCGAGCTGGATCCCACGCACCGGGCCGAAGTCATTCTGATCACGGGCAACGCCACCGTGGACTCCGCCGTGGCCGCCCTCCGCATCGGCGTCCTCGACTATCTGACGAAGCCGGTGGACGTGCGCCGCCTGAAGACGGTGCTGGGGAACGTCTCGCGCACGCTCGCGCTGAAGGAAGAGATCGGCACCCTTCGCGAGGAGCTGCGGCAGCTCGGGCGGTTCGGCCGGCTGATCGGGAACTCGACCGCGATGCAGAAAGTGTACGACCTCGTGGTGAAGGTGGCTCCCACGGACGCCACGGTTCTTCTCGTGGGATACAGCGGAACCGGCAAGGAGGTGGTCGCCGCGACCATCCACGAGCTGGGACGCCGCCGGAAGCAGCCCTTCCATCCGCTCAATTGCGGCGCGGTGCCGCCGAATCTGATGGAGAGCGAGCTCTTCGGGCATGAGCGGGGAAGCTTCACCGGCGCCCAGCAGCTTCACCGCGGTTACTTCGAGCGCGCCTCGGGGGGGACGCTGTTCCTCGACGAGATTACCGAGATGCCGCTGGATCTCCAAGTCAAACTGCTCCGCGTTCTCGAGACCGGCACGATCATGCGCGTCGGCGGTGATTCGATGATCGACGTGGACGTGCGCGTGATCGCCGCGAGCAACCGCTCTCCGGAGACCGCTGTCAAGGAAGGGAAGTTCCGCGAAGACCTGCTCTACCGTCTGAACGTGTTCCCCATCACGCTGCCGCTGCTCCGCGAGCGGAACGGGGACATCGACCTCCTGGCCGACCATTTCCTGGCGCTCATGAACCGCGACGAGGGGACCGGGAAGCGCTTCAGCGCGGCCGCCCGCCGGCGGATGGCCGCGTATGCGTGGCCCGGAAACGTCCGAGAGCTGAAGAACCTCATCCAGCGCGCGTACATCCTCTCCGACGATACGATCGAGATGGATACGCTGCCGACCAGCGTGGTGACCGCCCCGGCGGCGAGCGCCGAGCCGGGAACGCCCGACGGGATTCGCGTGGGGATGTCCCTGTCCGACATCGAGCGCTTCTTCATCCTGGCCACTCTGGAGCAGTACGGCGGCGACAAGCGCAAGGCGGCCGAGGTCCTGGGGATCAGCTTGAAGACGATGTACAACCGCCTGAACAACTACGCGGCTACCGTTCAGTAATTAAAGGGAGGCGGGCGGCGATTCCGTCCCGCCGGCCTCCCTGATGTCACTCGCCCCGCCCAAGAACTCGCTCGCCCATCACAAGAATTTCCCCGCCTCTCGCTAACATCATCCAGCGCACTGCCTTGTAGCATGTACACGGAATACGAACGCACCGTGAAATGGCACGAATGCTGCGACCCACCGGCGTCGCGTGGGCTCAGAACCAACGGTGGATCAAGCACGCGCGGGATGTCCAGTCGCGCGCCGCGCCCCACAGTTTCGAAAGGAGACTTTCCCGTGTCCAATCTTGTGACAGCCATTTTCAATTCCCGCTCGCAAGCCGAAATGGCCGTGGATGAGCTGCTGAAGGCAGGGTTCTCCCGCGACGACGTCAGTCTGCTCATGTCGGAGTCCACCCGGGGACGTGAGTTCGCAGTTAAGAAGACCACGAAGGTCCCGGAGGCGACGGCAACCGGCATGACGGTGGGCGGCGTCATCGGCGCTGTGGCCGCGGGACTCGCGGCCGTCGGCACCCTTGTGATTCCAGGACTCGCCCTCGTCGCTGCGGGTCCGCTCGTCGCGGCTCTCGCCGGCCTGGGAGCCGGCGCCGCTGCGGGTGGGTTGACCGGCGCGCTGATCGGGCTGGGCATTCCGGAGCACGAGGCGAAGTTCTACGACCAGGAGATCGCGAAGGGCGGCATCCTCGTCGGGGTCTATGCACACTCCGACCGGGCGAAGCTGGCCAAGGAGATGCTCGAGGCCGCCGGAGCCGAGAAGGTCGGCAAGGCCTGACATTCGATTCGAGGGGGAGGGGGCGGCATCGTCGCTTTGCTCAGCTCTTTGT
Organism: Candidatus Eiseniibacteriota bacterium; assembly: GCA_046716305.1. Taxonomy (GTDB): domain Bacteria; phylum Eisenbacteria; class RBG-16-71-46; order SZUA-252; family SZUA-252; genus DASQJL01. Next base: position 10,539 of record JBKJXM010000193.1, on the reverse strand, counting down.
AGCCTCTACAGCCGTAGAGTAAGAGTTGCAGAAGCGGATACCGGTCCCACTCCTACCTCGATCGATTTTTCAACGACTTACGGGGTTGGCGTGTAGGCATGGAAGCTGCTCACCGTTGGTCATCGAACATTCTCGGGAGCGCACTAGGACTGACGCCGCCTCCCTACAACGGACCAACAGCTTGAAGCAGCGGGAGCCCTACGGGGCGAGAGATCGCCTCGCGAAGCGTGGCCCCGTTTCTCGATTGGATGGATCTCATGAACTGGGACGCCGTCGAAGGTAACTGGAAACAGATCAAGGGGCGCGCTCGCGAGCAGTGGGGTCGGCTCACCAATGATGAAGTCGACGTAATCGCCGGCCGTCGCGACAAGCTCATCGGCAAGCTGCAAGAGCATTATGGAATCGCTCGGGAAGAAGCCGAGCGCCAGATTCGAGAGTGGGCCGACATGCTGGAGGTGTCACGCCCATAGGACTGCACCAAGAGTAACCTCGTGTAAAGCCCAAGCAGGGGGCCCTCCTCCTCCACTGGCCTTCCCACGGGAATCGGGCGGTTCCCCACCTAACCCATTCCCATAGATGGAAGGGCCCCCGCTTCTAAACTCCGCGCTCGCGAGAGCGCATCCCTGCCTCCTATTTCTCCCCGAGCCTTAACCTCGTTTGACGTGGCTGATCGCTCTCGTCGTACTCCGTAAAGCGAGATCGTAGTAATCCACTTATCCACAGGGACAGCTCTGGCTGGTGGTTGAGGGAGAAAGCGGGCGAAAACAGGCGGGGAAGGTGCGGCAGTAAAGAGAAACGGGCGGGCAGATGCGCTCGTCTGGATTCACTAGATGTGATCTTCGAAGGGTTCACTTACATGATCTTCGAAGCTCACGTATTTCGTGATTCCACGAGCGCCCTGCTCCGCCCACAAGCGGCCGCTTGGCGCTTCTCTCTATCATCTATGTCAACGGGCCCGGTCGGGACCGCCAATCCCTCGGCGGTCGTCTTCTGCTCCTTGCGAGTTCGGTGCCAACGGCACGGGCAAATCGCACGGCGCTGCGCCACCGAAGGATACGATGTAAAGGCCGAGGGAGAGTGCGGAGAATCGGCAGTCCCGGCACCTGAAATCGGCGGATTCCGACTACTCGATTCTACAAAAGACAAGGCGACGCGTCTGCGCTGTCGATGACAAGTTGTGAGCGACAGCACGTGCCCACCGCATGGTCCGTGGCACGTCTGATGCCTTGCCTTCTGCGTCTTTCATCGGAGACCGTCCTACGAAGATGACCCTCACCCAGCGAACATGACCATCATCGAGCGGCTGCAGACCAACGGAATTCAACGAGCCGGATCGCCCGTGAGGGGATTCCGATATCGGCGGCCGGGCGCCCGCCTTTCGCGGGAAGACCGCGCGCGTATCGAGGCCCTGAAGATTCCGCCGGCCTGGCAGGAGGTGGCCGTGAGCCCTTCGCCCGCCACACCGGTGCAGGCGGTGGGCAAGGACGCGGCCGGGCGCTGGCAGTACCTTTACCACGAGGCACACGCCGAGCGGCGGGAGCGGCGGAAGCAGAAACGTCTGGTGCGATTCATCGCGGCGCTGCCGCGGATGCGCCGGGCGATCGCTCGCGATCTGGCCCTCAAGGGAATTCCTCGCGAGAAGGTTCTCGCGGGCGTACTTAAGATTTTGGGCGCCTGCTTCCTCCGTCCCGGCAGCAAGGTCTACACGGATCAGAACGGGAGCTATGGACTGGCCACGCTCCGCCGCCAGCACGTCTCGGTGCGGGGCGACCGCGTGTTCTTCGACTTCAACGGAAAGTCCGGGATACGTCAGCAGCAGGAGCTGCACGACCGCCAGGTTGCGCGCCTGGTCCGGGAGCTCACGCGCTATCCGGGGGAGGTGTTCAAGTTCCGCTCGGAGGCGGGGGATCTGGTCGACGTGCACACCGGGCACATCAACGCCTACATCAAGGAGGTGACGGGAGCGCAGTTCAGCGCGAAGGACTTCCGCACGTGGGCCGGGACGCTCCTCTGCGCGTGCGCTCTCGCGCGGGCGGAGAGGAAGCCGGCGCGGACGAAGCAGGAGCGCCGGAAGCGGATCTCGGAGGCGCTGCGCGAGGTGGCCGACCATCTCGGCAACACCCCCGCGGTCTGCCGGTCGTCGTACGTGTTTCCCGCCGTCCTCCGGAGCTTCGAGAAGGGACGCGTCATCTCGGAGTATTTCGGCGACGTTGCCGCGCTCTCCAACGGCAGCGTGCGTCTCGTGGAGCGGAGCGAGCGGGCCCTGCTCGAGCTGCTCGGATGAAGGCCCGCACCGGCGACCGCAAAGCCGCCGGGCGGCTCGTCCTCGTCAAGCCGGGCGCCGAGCCCCGCCGCGGGGCCGAATCGGAACGCGGCTCGGCGGCGGCGCCCGACCTGCTCATCATCCACAACCCGAAGTCGCCCCGATTCAGTGTTGACGAGGTCCGCTCCAAGGTCGAGGAAGTGCTGGCGCCGCGGGGACTCACCCACCGCCTAGTCACGCTTCCCGGCTCCCGGAACGTGGAGCAGGCCGTGCGGCGGCAGGTGGCCCGCGCGCTCCGCGAGGGGTGCCGGCGCATCGTCGCGGCGGGAGGCGACGGCACGGTGTCGCTGGTCGCCCAGTGCCTCGCGCGCCGGAGGGGGCTCACGCCGCCGGTCTCGCTGGGGATCATCCCGGCCGGGACGACGAATCTCCTCGCCCGCGAATTGGGCATTCCACTGGATCTGGCCCAGGCGATCACGGTGGTCGCCGAGGCCGGGCGCGCCGTGGAGCTGGACGCCATCCTGGTGGGCCGCCAGTACGTCTTCACGCAGGTGGGCATCGGGCCGGACGCGCACATGATCCGCGACACTCCGCCGGAGAAGCGGAAGAAGATGGGGAGGCTCGCCTACATGCTGACCTATGCGCGGGGCGCGTTCCGCTTCCGTCCCCGCTGGTTCACCCTCGAGATCGACGGGAAGGTCGTGCACGAGCATGCCTGGCAGATCGTGATCGCGAACGTGGGGAGCGTGGGCGCTCCTCCGTTCACGTGGGGCCCCCGCATCGATCCCACCGACGGCGTGCTGGACCTGGTCGTGTTCGACGTCGACCGTCTCCGCGACTTCGGAAAGGTGGTCTGGAGGGTGTTGACCAACCGGCACCGGCGCGACGAGAACACGCGGTTCTACCACGTGCGCGAGCGCGCGGTGGTGGACACGCGGCGCCCGGTGCTGGCGCAGGGCGACGGGGAGATCATCGGGCGCACGCCGGTGTCCGTCCGCACCGTGCCTTCGACGCTGCGCGTGCTGGTCGCCCGCGCGGTGGAAGGGACCCTCCCCGCGGAAGCGCCCGCCAGGGCCGATGCCGCATCGGATCCCGCTCCGAACGAGGCCGCGGCGCCGCCCGGCGGTCCGGGCCAGGCGCTCCTGCCGACCCCGCCCCGGGGCGTCGTGCGCTCGATCCCGGAGGAAGTCATTCGAATGCTGGCGAGGCGATCGCGGACCTGGGCGCTCCAGGGCCCGCTTCGCCACCCGCTCGCCGCGCTCGAGGCCTTCGACGCGGCAATTTTTCTCAAGGTGAACTCGTGGTCGCCGGGGCGCTGGACGGATCGCGCGCTCGAGGTGGTCTCGCGCTTCATCCATTACGGCGAGGGGTGGGCGGCGGTCGTGCTGCTGATCGTCCTGGTGGACCTGAGGCGTGGACTCCACGTCGCCGTGGAGACCTTGCCCGCGCTCTGGGCGACAATGCTCACCGTGAATCTAGTCTTGAAGCACTATTTTCGCCGGCGCCGACCGTTCATCGCCTTTGTGAAGGCGCGAGTCATCGGGCCGCGGCCGAAGGACTTCTCGTTTCCGTCGGGGCACGCCGCGGCGGGGTTCGCCGGAGCCGCGCTCCTCAGCCTGCACGTCCCCGCGTGGGCCCCGCTCTTCTATCTGTTCGCCGTCACCGTGAGCTTCTCGCGCATCTACCTCGGCGTGCACTACCCGAGCGACGTCGTGTTCGGAGGGGCAGCCGGGGCTTTCCTCGCCCTGGGCTACCACGCTCTCATCCGGGTTCTCCTGGGCGGGCTTTGAAAGTGAGGAACGGGGGCGAGATCGTTAACGGTTGATCCCCGTTCCATTTCGGCACGAGGCTTGCGACGCCCGACACAAAGCCTCGCTCGCGGCATCCCACGTCGGAGGCACCCAATGGAAGAGAACCGCTCCGGATCGCTCTCGATCCTCGTGGTCGACAACGACCCCGATTCGGCGGACAGCCTGGCGCTCCTCCTGGAGCATTGGAACCACCGGGTCTGCGTCGCGTACGACGGAGCCCAGGCGATCGAGGTGTTCCGGCGTGAGCTTCCCTCGGTCGTTCTCCTCGACATCGGCTTGCCCGACATCGACGGCTACGATGTCGCTCGAACTCTCCGACAGGAAAAGCACAAGGCACTCCTGGTCGCGCTCACAGGCTACGGCAACGATGACGACAGAAGAGCGTCCGCCGAAGCGGGGTTCGATCGTCACTTCGTCAAGCCCGTCGACATCCGCGACCTCGAGGAGTTGCTCGCGGGTGTGTGAGATCACTTTAGCGCTGACGGTTTCACGCTCTCGCGTCGTGTTCATTTATCGGACTGCACCTCGTCGTCGATTTGGCCTTCATATTGCTGCTCCCGAGGCGTGAAGGGGTTGGGCCCTGAATCAAATCGTGGAGTACGTCCCAACCGCAAGGCGGAGTGGACGGAGGAGGATGAAGGATGCCGCTACTTCTAGAGATTTGCTTTGTAATTGTAACAATTGCTGTAGTGGCCATCGCCGTCGCCATTGTCCGCGCCTTGGGCCGTCTGGGTAAGACGACTGAACAGATCGAGCTCCTGACTCAGGAAGTGCGCGAGTGGGTCGGTCAGTTGAAGCAAGTGACCCGTGGCGCCGAAGAGTTGGTGACCTCGGCCAAAGATGTCGTCACCCCAGTGCGTCGCATCGTAGACCGCTTCGAGGCTATTGGCGATCGAACTGCCCGGCTCTCGGATGCAATCCTGGAGGAAGTGGCGCGACCGGTCATGACTGCCGTCGCCGTGGCGCGCGGGGTCCGCTCCGGAACCGCCCACTTTCTCGAACGAATCACCAACCGGTTCCATCGCGGCCGGGCCGCGACGAACGGAGGGTTTAGTGATGAATGAAAATCCCTATCTCAATGACGTGTCTCGAAGCGGTCCCGCGGGTATCTCCGGCTTCATGCTCGGCGCTATCGTCGGCGCCGGCATAGCGCTCCTCTTCGCTCCCGCGGCGGGCGGTGACACACGCCGTCGCCTGGGCGACACGGCCAAGAAGATCGGCAGCGCCGCGAAGGACAAGCTGGAAGACGGCAAGAACACCGCGCGCGAGTATCTCGAGAGCGGACGTCAGGCGATCGAGAGCGGGCGCGAGGGATTTGCGAATGCGCGGCAGGGATTCGAGCGGCAGACGGCCGGCGCGGGCAGCACGACGCCCGGGCAGACCGGAAATCGGACCACGCCGGGCAAGACCGGGACCCCGGGCTACACGCCCTGAGGGATCCGTTCGCTACACGGCAGTCGTAACCAGAAATACCCCCTTACGGGGGCGGCACCGCGGTGGTGTAGGTCGGACGGCACGAGCCAAGGCTCGGCCGCAGCCGAACTACACCTTCCGCGGGCCGAATTTTTTTGGGGGCGTGGCACCGTGATATTCTGAAACGATGGCACGTCCTCTCGTTCGTGACCTGCTTCGAGCCGCGGCCGTCGCGGCCCTCTACTTCCTGGCCGGCAAGGTTGGCCTGGGACTCGCCTTCGTCAACGCGAGCGCCACCGCGGTCTGGCCCCCGGCCGGGATCGCGCTCGCCGCCCTCCTCGTCTTCGGCAATCGGATGTGGCCCGCCGTTTTCCTCGGCGCCTTCCTCGTCAACGCGGCCACCGCCGGCAATCCGGTCACCTCGGTCACCATCGCGATCGGCAACACGCTGGAAGGGCTCGCGGGGGCCTATCTCGTGCGGCGCTTCGCCGGCGGCCTCGCTGTATTCGACCATCCGCAGCGTATTTTTCAGTTCGCCGTGCTCGCCGGCATGGTGGCGACGGCGGTGAGCCCCGCGATCGGCGTGACCGCGCTGGCGCTCGCCGGCTATGTCCCATGGTCGGCTTTCGAACGCGTCTGGCTCACCTGGTGGCTGGGGGACGCGGCCGGCATCCTGGTCGTCGCTCCCTTCCTGATCCTCTGGAGCCTCCGGCCCCGGGTGGCGTGGAGCACGAGGCGCGTCGTGGAAGCTGTTCTCCTCTTCGGCTCTCTCGTTGCCCTCGGAGGCTTCGCGTTCGGCTGGACGCCGCCGTTCCTCCCCTGGACGGCGCCTCTCGAGTTCCTCTGCGTCCCCGTGCTCGTGTGGGTCGCCTTCCGCTTCTCCCAGCGCGAGGCCGCCACATCGACGCTTCTTCTCTCCGGCATCGCCGTCCTGGGGACTCTGCGGGGCGCCGGCCCCTTCGCGCGCAACGCCCCCAACGAGTCGCTGCTCCTCCTGCAGGCGTACATGGCCGTGATCACCATCCTCGTGCTGGCGGTGACCGCCGCCCTCGCGGACCGGCGGCGAAGCGAGGTGCGCATCCAGGGGATGAACCAAGAGCTGGAGGGCCGGGTGGAGGAGCGCACCCGGGAGCTCCAGCGCGTCGTCGAGGATCTCCGGCGCGAGATGGGGGAGCGTGAGCGGGCCCAGGAAGCGCTGGAGGCGAGCGAGGCGAGGCTTCGGGAAGCGCAGCGCGTCGCGCGGGTGGGAAGCTGGGAGTGGGACGTCGAGCGGAACACGATCTTGTGGTCCGATGAGATGTGCGCGATCTACGGATACGAGCCCGGTTCCCCGCCGGGCTCCTACGAGTCGTACCTCGAGCGGACCCACCCGGAGGACCGGCCCTACGTGCGGCGCGTGGTGGAAGCGGCGTATCGGAACCGACAGCCCTTCCACATGGAGCACCGGATCGTCCGCCCCGACGGCTCGATCGCCTTCCTGCACGGACGCGGGCGGGTGATCACCGACAAGGACGGCCGCCTCGTCCGCATGATGGGGAGCGCCCAGGACATCACCGACGAGAAGAAGGCGGAGGAAGAGCGGTCCCATCTCCTGCTCGAGCGGGAGGCGCGCCGCCAGGCCGAGGAGGCGAACCGGCTCAAGGACGAATTCCTCGCCACGCTCTCGCACGAGCTTCGCACGCCGTTGAACGCCATCGTCGGCTGGGCCAACCTCCTTCGCGAGGGGAACCTCGATCCGGCCACGACCGCGCGCGCGGTGGAAACGATCAGCCGGAACGCGCAGGTACAGAGCCATCTCATCTCGGACATCCTGGACATCTCGCGCATGATCGCGGGCCAGCTCGACTTCAAGCTCCAGATGGTGGACCCGGCCTCTGTGATCGAGGGCGCGCTCGACACCATGAGGCCCGCCGCCCAGGCGAGCGGGATCCTCCTGGAATCGCGCCTGGATCCCGGCGGGACGGGAGTGCTGGGAAGCCCGGAGCGGCTCCAGCAGGTCGTCTGGAACCTCCTCTCGAACGCGATCAAGTTCACTCCGGACGGGGGTCGCGTGCAGATCTCGCTGACCGAGAGCGACGGAAACGCCGAGATCCGCGTGGAGGACGAGGGGATCGGAATCGATCCCGACTTCCTCCCGCACGTCTTCGAGCGGTTCCGTCAGAAGAATCCGACCAGCGCGAGAAAGCACGGCGGCCTGGGCCTGGGGCTCGCCATCGCGCGCCACATCGTGGAGTACCACGGAGGGAAGATCACGGCGGCGAACCGGACCGAGGGGCGCGGCGCGGTGTTCACGGTGACGCTGCCCACGTCCGACCGCGGAGCGCCGGAGTCGCGGCGGGCGCCCCCGCCTGAGCCGCCGGCCGGGGAGGAGGCGGCGGCGCCGCTCGCGCCGCGTCCGTTGACGGGCGTCCGGGCGCTCCTCGTCGAGGACGAACCCGACTCGCGCGAGCTCTTGGCCATGCTCCTGACCGGCTGCGGCGCCGAGGTCCGCGTCGCGAGCTCCGCGGCGGAAGCGCTCCAGCTTCTCGGACAAGAGCGCTCCAATCTCCTGATCAGCGACATCGCCATGCCGGGGGAGACCGGCTACGACCTGATCGAGCGCATCCGCGCTCTCGCCCCGGAAGCCGGCGGAGCCATCCCCGCGATCGCGGTCACGGCCTACACCAGCCCCGAAGACGCGCGTCGCGCGCTGCGCGCCGGGTACCACGCGCACCTCTCGAAGCCGCTCCAGCTTCGCGAGCTCGTGCGCCTCGTGGCCGAGCTGGTGCCGGAAGCGGGTTCCGAGCCCGAGGGCGTTCCGGCGTCACCCCGCGCATCCTCGCCCCCCGCATCCTCGCGCCCCGAACGACGAGCGGCCCCACGCCGGCGCCCGTGACCCCATCGCTCAAGCTCCTCGCCGTGCTCGCGCACCCGGACGACGAGACCTTGGGTCTCGGCGGCGTCTTCGCGCGCTACGCGGCGGAGGGGGTCGAGACCCACCTGGTCACGGCCACGCGCGGCGAACGAGGCCGCTTCCGCGGCGCGAAGGACGGCCCCGGACATCCCGGCGCCGAAGAGCTGGCCCGGATCCGGGAAGGGGAGTTGCGCGCCGCGGCGTCGGTGCTGGGAGTCCGCGGGGTGACGCTTCTCGGCTACGGGGACGGACGCCTGGACGAGGCGGAGCCGCGCGAGGCGGCCGTTCGGATCGCCGCCGAGATCCGCCGCATCCGGCCGCACGTTGTGATCACGTTCGCGCCCGATGGAGCCTATGGCCATCCCGACCACGTGGCGATCAGTCAGCTTACGACCGCGGCCGTCGTGGTCGCGGCCGACCCCGGGCACCGGGACGGCGGCGGGGGTGCCGGCGCGGACCTGGCGCCCCACGCGATCTCCAAGCTCTACTACATAGTCTCGTCGCTGGAGCGCTGGGACGCGTACCAGGCGGCGTTCAAGAAACTCACCTCCCTGGTGGACGGCGTCGAGCGCCAGGCGCAGCCGTGGCCCGCGTGGATGATCACCACTTCGATCGACACGAGCCCGCAGTGGCCCACAGTGTGGCGCGCCGTGATCTGCCACGACTCGCAGGTGGGCGGGTACGAGAGACTCCGAGAGCTCCAGCCGGCGCATCACGAAGCGTTGTGGGGAAGGCAGGAGTTCTATCGCGCGCTGAGCGTGGTGAACGGAGGGCGGCGCCGCGAGGAGGATCTGTTCGAGGGCTTGCGCGCCGGACCGTAGAGACCGCCGGACGCGCTTAGCGGAACCGTACCGGGATCCGCACCTCGTCCGCGTGCTCCGGGAGCCCGGACGGGTTGCTCTTTTCGAGCACGAGCGTCCCCACGTCCGTCGCGGGCGTCGCGAAGTTCAGGACCACGGCGAAGGGAACGTAATCGCGCGTCATCCACTCTCCCTGGGCGCGCCCGCTCGCCCAGGTGAGCAACGTGTCGTTGGCGTCGAAGAGCCGAATCGGAAACTCCGCCTCGAAGTACCAGGTGCCCCTCGCGCGCCCCACGACCCAGAGAGGGCTGGCCGCAAGCGTGTTTCGCTTCGGCGTGTCGAGAATCAGCTCGTATCCGGGGGCGTCACCCTTCACCGTGGACCCGGTACCGCTCGTGTCGCGCGCGGGCGTGGCCGTGGAGTCGATGATCAGGTAGCCCGGGTCGGGGTCGATCGTCTCGGGTCGGGGCATGGGACGGAGCACGAACCATCCGATCGCGAGCCCCAGGATCAACGCCCCGATTCCCGCCGCATACCATCGAGTGTTCACGAAGGGATCAGGCCACCAGCACCCGCCGCCGTGCCTGCGACGGGATCCGGGGCTCGGGGGTGAGGATGCCGTCCAGGTTGAGCGGGTCCGCCGCCGAGAGCTTCACGCCGGCGCCGGTGCCGCCCTCGGAGCGGCGGAGCCGGCGGAGCATCTCGACCGCGTTGGGAAGCGCGTACTGCTCCCCGGCGAAGCGCTGCACGAAACGGCCGCCGCGCACGTCGCCGCGCAGCTCCCAGAGCCGGTACACGCGAACCAGGTCGCGCCACTTGACCGGCAGGCGCTCGCGGTCGAGGAGACGCCGGAAGACGACGCCGTAGCGGGCGAGAAGCCGGCGCGCGATGAACTCGGCGTCCGCCTCGGCGGCCAGCGTGAACGCCACGTCGCCGCGCCGCGCGTCGTCCGGCGAGCCGCCGGCACCCGCGCTCGTGCGAAGCCGGGTCCAGCGCCCCGGGGGCGCGAACCGCGCGCGCTTCATCACCCCGCGCCGCCGGCTCGGAGGCGTGATGAGGCTCCGGAGGCCGCTCCATGAGTCGCACGTCGCCAGCCCGCGCCCGATCAGCTCGGCGATTCCCATCTCTACGTGGGAAGGGAGGAGCCCCGAGTGGCGCTCGATGTCCTGCGTGAAGGAGGGGCCGCGCGCGGCCAGGACCGAGAGGACCACGTCGGCATAGGTCGAGACTTCGTTCCCGCGGGCCGCGGCGACCCCGTCGTCCGCGGCGCCGTCTCGCGCGTTCCCGTTCTCCCCCTCGTCCGTTGCTGAGAAACCCAACGCGTCGGCGGGCGGCGCGAGCGACAGCCAGACGTCCAGC
>JBKJXM010000192.1:0-10946 GCA_046716305.1 Candidatus Eiseniibacteriota bacterium | reverse complement strand
CGTGAGCACCCGCTCGAGCCGCTCCGCCGCGTCAGCGCCGCCGTCGGCCAGCACGACCATGCCGGCGTGGATCGAGTTGCCGATCCCGACGCCGCCGCCGTGGTGGACGCTGACCCACGTCGCGCCTGCGCGGTGTTCAGGAGCGCGTTTAGGATCGGCCAGTCCGCGATTGCGTCGGAGCCGTCGCGCATCGCCTCGGTCTCGCGGTAGGGGGACGCGACCGAGCCGCAGTCGAGATGGTCGCGGCCGATCACGATGGGAGCCTCCACCTGGCCGCGCTCCACCAGCCGGTGGAGCACCGCCCCGAACTTTTCCCGCTCCCCCATGCCGAGCCAGCAGATCCGGGCGGGCAGTCCCTGAAACTGCACCCGCTCGGAGGCGAGGCGGATCCAGCGATGGAGCGATTCGTCCTCGGGAAAGGCCTCGAGCACGGCCTGGTCGGTCGCCGCGATGTCGCGCGGGTTTCCCGACAGCGCCACCCAGCGAAAGGGACCCTTCCCGCGGCAGAAGAGCGGCCGGATGAAGAGGGGCACGAAGCCCTGGATCCGAAACGCGTCGGCCACGCCCGCCTTGACCGCCTGGGCGCGGATGTTGTTCCCGTAGTCGAACGTGAGCGAGCCCGAATCTTGAAGCTGGCGCATCGCGCGCACGTGGAGCCCCATCGACGCGACCGAGCGGACCACGTACTCCTTCGGCCTTTCGGCGCGCAATCGGATCGCGTCCTCGAGGGAGACGCCGGCGGGCACGTAGCCGTTCAGCTCGTCGTGGGCGGAGGTCTGGTCGGTGACCATGTCGGGCTTGATCCCGCGCTTCACGAGCGCGGGGATCGCCTCGGCCGCGTTCGCGACGAGGCCCACGGAGAGCGCCGTTTTCGCGCGCACCGCGTCGTCGACCCAGCGGAGCGCCTCGTCCATCGAGGAGGTCGCGCGGTCCAGGTAGCGCGTGGCCAGCCGCCGCTCGACGCGCGAAGGATCCACGTCGATCGCGAGGCAGACTCCCTCGTTCATCGTGACCGCGAGCGGCTGCGCGCCGCCCATGCCGCCGAGCCCGGCGGTCAGCACCCAGCGTCCGCGCAGCGTGCCGCCGAAGTGCTGGCGCCCCGCCTCGGCGAACGTCTCGTAGGTTCCCTGGAGGATCCCCTGCGTGCCGATGTAGATCCACGAGCCCGCGGTCATCTGTCCGTACATCGTGAGCCCCTGCGCTTCGAGCTGGCGGAACGTGTCCCAGTCCGCCCACTTGGGCACGAGGAGCGAGTTGGCGATGAGCACGCGCGGCGCGTCGGGGTGCGTTCGCACGATCCCGACCGGCTTTCCCGACTGGACCAGGAGCGTCTCGTCGTCGGTCAGCGTGCGGAGCGAGCGGACGATCGCGTGGTAGGCCGGCCACGAGCGGGCCGCGCGCCCCGTGCCGCCGTAGACGACGAGATCCTCCGGGCGCTCGGCGACGTCGGGATCGAGGTTGTTCATGAGCATCCGGAGCGCCGCTTCCTGGTGCCAGCCCTGGCACGAGCGGTGGCTGCCGCGCGGCGCTCGAATCGGCTCGGGAGGAGGCGTGCCCAGGAGGGCGTTCCTCGGGGTCGTCGCGTTCAATCTCGCCGTCATCTCGCCCCTCTCTGGGCCACGGATTCCTCCGCGAACGATTCCACGCCCGCCGCGCGCGACGCTCCCCCCTCGGCGATCCACGCGTCGAGCCGCGCCAGATCCTGGTCCTGGCGCCGGTCCGCCGTGAGCGGCGGCACGCGCTCCCGGATCCCCGCGTGGAGGGCCTCGAGCGGCGCGCTCGACCGGAGCGGGCGCAGGAACTCGATCCCCTGCGCCGCGCAGACCAGCTCGGCCGCGACGATGCGCCTCACGTTGCGCGTGAGCGTGAGCGCCTTCACCGCCGCGTGCATCGCCATGCTCACGTGGTCCTCCTGGCCGGCGGACGTCGGGATGGAGTCGACGCTGGCCGGCTGGGCCAGCATCTTGTTCTCGGAGACGAGCGCGGCCTGCAGATACTGCACGATCATGAGCCCCGAAGTCAGCCCCGCTTCCCGGCTCAGGAACGGCGGCAGGTCGCTCTTCGAAGGGTCGAGGAGCAGGAACGTCCGGCGCTCCGACACGGCCCCCACTTCGGCCATGCCGATCGCCAGGAAGTCGAGGGCCTGGGCGAGCGGCTGGCCGTGGAAATTTCCCGCCGAGACCACGTCCCCCTGCTCCGCGAAGCAGAGAGGATTGTCGGTGACGCTGTTCACCTCCGTCAGGAGCACGTCGCGCGCATAGCGAGCGGCCTGGATCGAGGCGCCCAGCACCTGGGGCGCGCACCGGAGCGAGTAGGGGTCCTGCACGCGCGCACAGGCCGCGTGCGAGGAGAGGATGCCGCTCCCCTCGAGCAGTCGCCGCACCGCGGCCGCCGAGGCCGCCTGCCCGGGATGCGGACGCGCCGCGTGGACGCGCGCGTCGAACGGCTTCGCGCTTCCGCGGAGCGCCTCCACCGTGAGCGCGCACGCGGCGTGGGCCGCACGCAGAACCTCGAACCCCTCGAGGAGCGCGAGCCCGCCGAGCGCGGCCGCCGCCTGCGTGCCGTTGATGAGGGCGAGCCCCTCCTTCGCCTGGAGCGTGACCGGGGCGAGCCCCGCCGCCTGAAGCTGCTCGGCCGCGGGCGCGAGCCGGCCCGCGCGCCGCGCTTCCCCTTCGCCGACCAAGGCCAGCGCCAGGTGGGCGAGCGGGATCAGGTCGCCGCTTGCGCCCAGGGAGCCGCGGCTGGGCACGACGGGAAGGACGTCGGCGGCGAGCATCGCGAGAAGGTGGTCGATCAGAAGCGGCCGCACGCCGCTCATTCCGAGCGCGAGCGAGTGGGCGCGGAGCGCGAGCATGAGCCGGACCGCCTCGGGCTCGAGCTCGGGGCCGTACCCCGCGGCGTGGCTCCGGATCAGGTTCAGCTGGAGCGGCTCCACCTCTTCGTCCGGGACCCGCACCGATTTGAGCGCGCCGAAGCCGGTGTTCACGCCGTAGACCGCCTCGCCGCGGCGGAGCACCTCTTCGACCAGCGCGCGCGAGGCGGCGATCCGGGGCTTGGCCGACGGCGCGAGCCCGACGCCGGCGCCCGCGGCGACCGCCGCGAGATCCGCCAGCGTGAGCGGCGGCCCTCCGACGGTGACGCGGGCCGCTGACGCGGTAGTTGAGGCGCGCGTCGCGGTCACGCGAACCACCGCGTCAGGAGAGAGACCGCCTCGTCTCCGCTCCGGACGACGCGGGGCGGCGTCGGGAGCGCGGCCTGGAACTTCTCGCCGTACCACGAGCGGACGATCCGCGGGTCGGCCACGATCACGGCTCCTCGGTCGGTCGCGGTCCGGATGAGACGCCCCACGCCTTGCCGGAACCGGAGAATGGCCTCGGGAAGCATGAGGTCGCGGAAGGGATCGCCCCCCTCTTCGGTGATTCGCTCCGAGCGCGCGGCCACGACCGGATCGGTCGGCACGGCGAAGGGAAGGCGCGCGATCACGAGCACCTCGAGCGCCTCCCCCGGAAAATCGACGCCCTCCCAGAACGAGGCGGTCCCGAGAAGGACCGCTCCGGCGCCCGCGCGGAACTCGCGGGCGAGCGGACCCGCCGCCTCGCCCGGCGTCTGCACGAGGAGCGGAATTCCCGCCGCGTCCAAGACCGGCCGGACGCGTGCCGCTACCTCCTCGAGCATCTGGTAGGAGGTCAGGAGGACGAGCGTGTTCCGTCGGAGCGCCGCGGCCAGCGACCCGACGAGGGCCGCGACCGCGCGCGGGAAGGCGGGATCGCCCGGCTCGGGTCCGTCCAGGGCCAGCGTCGCCATCTGCCGCTCCAGCGGAAACGGCGACGGGAGCCGAATGACCTCGGAATCGTCCGGGGTGAGGCCGAGGGCCAGGGCTCCCCCGTTACCAGAGGCGAGCGTCGCCGACGTGAGGAGCGTCCGCTCGGAGAGCGCGAAGAGGGAGTCGCGCAGGATGCTCCCGGCGTCGAGAGGGCGGCGGTTCAGGCGCACGCTCCCCCGCTCGTCCCGATCGACGTACGAAGCCACGTTCCGGTCCTCCAGGCGGAGCACGTTCCGAAGCGCCTGCTCCACCTCCCTCCATCGCGCGAGCCGCCCGACCACCTCGTCGAGCGCGTCCTGCGATGAGGGGCCCGGCCGGAGCGCGCCTCCCCCCTCCGCGGCCGCCGCCTCGACCGCGCGGTCGAGCGCGCGGATCAGCCGCCCGATCGCCTCGAGCAGACGGTCCACCGCTTCGGGGCTCACGCTCGCGAGATCGAGGCCGCGCGGCCAGAGCGCCGCGGCGGCGCCCTGCGGGAGGACCGACTCGAGATCGCGCGCCATCTCCGCCGCGTTCGTGAGAACGGGGCGGAGCGCCTGGTCCGCTTCGGCGAGCGCGGCCGCCGCGGCGGCGCCGCTCGACCCCTTCCGGAGCGCACGGTTGAGGAGGCGGAGCGCGCCCGTCTTCGCGTCGGTGCGCCCCGCGAGGCGCGCCAGGTCCGCCGCGCCGAGCGAGACGCCGTGCTGCTCGCGGGCGACGCGCTCGAGGTGATGGGCTTCGTCGAGGATCAACGCGCCGGATTCGGCCAACAGGGTCCCCCGGAGTCCCGGATCGGAGAGGAGCAGCGCATGGTTCACGATGACCAGGTCGGCGCGGCGCGCCTCGCGGCGCGCGGCCCTGGCGAAGCATCCGGACCCCGGCTCGCACGCGCTGCCCGCGCACACGAAAGGATCCGAGCCGATATCCGCGAGAAGCCCGGGCGGCGCGTGAATGCCCAGGGCCGGCAGCTCCTCGAGCACGCCCGTCGCCGTCCGTCCGACCCAGTCGGTGAGCCGCTCGAACGCGCCCTCATCCAGCCCCGGCCCGCCCGCGTCCTTCGACGCGAAGAGGCGCTGCTGAGTCAGGCGGGCCTGCGCGCGACGGCGGCAGAGATAGGACGCGCGGCCCAGGAGCGTCGCCGCGCGGAGACCCAGCCCGGCCGCGCGGAGGGCGAGCGGGACGTCGCGCCGCGCCAGCTGGTCTTGCAATGCCTTCGTGTGCGTGCTGACGAGAATCGGACCCGATCCGCGCGCGCGATGGAGGAGCGCGGGCATCAGGTAGGCCAGCGATTTCCCCACGCCCGTCGGCGCCTCGACGGCGATCGTGCCGCCGCGCTCGAGGGTCTCGCTCCACCGGGCCGCCATGTCGAGCTGTCCGTCCCGCCGCTCGAATCCGGCCATCTCGCGCGCGAGGCGCGCGAAGGCCAGCTCGACGGAAGATGGAAGGGACTGCTGGGCGATGGTCATGGTCACGGGCGGGCGCTCACCCGAAGCTGCAAGCGAAGTTACGGGACCGGGGGCCGGAAGTCAACGCGGGCGCCTAGGGGGCGACGCCCGCCTCCGCGAGCGCGGAGCGGAACTCGGATTCGTCCCAGACGGCGATGCGGAGGGAGCGCGCCTTCTCCAGCTTGGACCCGGCATCCTCGCCCGCGATCACCACGTCGGTCCGCTTGCTCACCGATCCCGTGACCCGCCCGCCGGCGTCGAGGATCAGCCGCTCCGCCTCCTCCCGCGGCAGCGACATGGAGCCCGTCAGGACGAAGGTCTTCCCCGCGAAGGGACCGGTCTCCGCCCGTGGGCGCCGCTCCGGCGGCGTACCGGTGACCCTTCGCTCGAGGAGGCCGCGGAGGAGCTTCTTCCCCTCGCGTGAGCGGAAGAACGCGGCGACGCTGCCCGCGATCTCGGGGCCGATCCCGGGAGTTCCGGACAGCTCCTCCTCGCCGGCCTCGGCCAACGCCTCCAGCGAGCGGAACCTCTCGGCGAGGAGGCGCGCCACGGTGCTCCCGACGTGGCGGATGCCGATGGCGTGGATCAGCCGCTCCAGGGGCGCTTTCTTGCTCTTCGCGATGGCGTCGACGAGATTGGACGCGGATTTCTCCGCCATCCGCTCCAGCGGGACGAGCTGCTCCACCCCGAGGTCGTAGATGTCCACCGGATCGGCGATCAGCTTCTCGTCCACCAGGAGATCCACCGTCTTCTCGCCCAGCCCCTCGATGTCCAGGGCGCTCCGGCTTCCCCAGTGGATGATCCGGCGCCGAACCTGCGCGGGGCAGAGGAGATTCTCGCAGCGGACGGCGGCCTGCTCCGGGTCGCGCGCCAAGGGCTCGCCGCAGACGGGACAGCTCTTCGGAACCGGAAACGGCGCGGCGCGGCGCGCGCGGCCCGGGCTCGGGATCACCCGCACCACCTTGGGGATCACCTCGCCCCCCTTCTCGATGACGACGCGGTCCCCTTCGCGGATGTCCTTCCGCTCCAGCTCGTCGAAGTTGTGGAGCGTGGCGCGCTTCACCACGGTGCCGAGGAGAGTGACCGCAGAGAGCAGGGCGACCGGCGTCACCACGCCGGTGCGGCCGACCTGAAGATCGATCTTCTCCAGCGTCGTCTCGGCCTCGGTGACCCCGAACTTGTAGGCGATCCCCCAGCGGGGACTCTTCGACGTGACGCCCAGGCGCTCCTGCTCGCGGAGCGAGTCCACCTTGATGACCAGTCCGTCGGCTCCGTACGCGAGCGACTCGTGCTTCTTCTCCCATCGCTCGCAGAAGCGCCGCAGCGCGTCGAAGCCGCTCGCCCGCGCGTTGTCGGGGTTCACGCGGAAGCCCAGCTCCGCGAGGCGCCCGAGTGCTTCGGAGTGCGTCTCGAAGCCGAGCCGCCGCGCCTCCGTGAGCTGGTAGACGAAGATCTGGAGCGGGCGCCGCGCGACCTCCCCCGTGTCGAGCATCTTCAAGCTTCCGGTCGTGGCGTTCCGCGGATTCATGAAGGCGCGCTCCCCCGCCTCCTCGCGCCGGCGGTTCAGGCGGTCGAACGCCTTCGTCTCCATGAAGACCTCCCCCCGGACCTCGAGGAGCGGCGGCACGCCCGTGCCGCGGGGCCGGGGCGGAATTGAGCGGATGGTGCGGAGGTTGGCCGTGATGTCGTCGCCCCGCTCTCCGTCGCCGCGCGTCAGCCCGAGCGCGAAGACCCCCTCTTCGTATCGGAGGGCCACGGCCACACCGTCCACCTTCGGCTCGATCGCATAGTCCACCGACTCCGTGCGCAGGAGTTTTCGCACGCGGGCGTCGAACTCCTCCAGCTCCTCCAGCGAATACGTATTGTCCAGGCTGAGCATGGGCGTGACATGACGGACCGAGGGGAATCCGGGCAGGAGCCCGCGCGCCACCCGGCGCGTGGGAGAATCCGGCGTGACGATCTTGGGGTAAGTCTCTTCGAGATCGCGCAGCTCGCGAAGGAGCGCGTCGTACTCGCGGTCGGAGACGGAGGGCTCGCCGGCCACGTAGTAGCGGTGGTCGTGCTCCTCGATCTCCCGGCGAAGCTCGGCGGCCCGCTGCGTCGGATTTGGGCCGCGAGCCGGAGTCACGCCGCGCGCCATGTCAGGCCGCGGGTCCGGATCACCAGGTGCTCGCGTAGCGGACGTGAATCGTGGCCCTCCGAAGCGGCTCGCCCGGTGCGAATCCGAGCTCGAGACCGACGAGGCCGGACGCCATCTTGGTCCGGAGCCCGGCACCGTAGCCGAACTCCCACCCCGGGCTCAACACTGTTCGCGCGAGCGACGCTCCTCCGGAGGAGGGCGCGAGGGAGATCACTCCGTTGTGGAGCGTCGCGCCCAGCTCGTGCCGCGCGGCGTCGGTGAAGAGATAGAGCCTCCCGCCGTTTTCGTCGGTGATCCAGCGGTGCTCGATCGAGGCGGAAACGACCCGGCTCCCGGCGAAGGCCCGGTCGCGGTGTCCGCGAAGCCCCTCGCTTCCTCCGACGAAGTAGAGCTCCTCCGCCGGGAACGCGTCGCCCCCGAGGAACGCGCCGCGGCCGCGCGCGCTCACGACGACCGCGCGGCGCGCCCCTCCCGAGAAGGCGCCCTCGAGCGCCAAGTCGCCGCGGAAGAGACCGCGGCGCGAGGCGGGGAGACCGGGGAAGCGCTCCTCGCGGCTTCCCCCCTCGGCCGTCACGGCCGCGCGGAAACCCCGTGTCGGATTGATCGCGGGACGGAGCTGGTCCAGGGCGGCCTGGCCGGCAAGCGACCAGGTCGCGCTGGAGCCGCGCGCCAATCCCGAGAAGACACTCCCGCTCCGCACCAGGGCGAGCGAGGCCCGGGTGCCCCGGCCGGCGCGCATCCCCACCGCGAGCGACCAGCGCGTCTGCGTGAAGAGCGAGTCGGCCACCTGGGCCTCGAGCGCGATCGTGGCGTCCGCGCGGCGTCCGAAGAGCGACGGTTCCCGGTAGCGGGCCGCGTATTCCGAGCGCCCATTCCCCGGGCCGAACCAGCGGAGCCCGGCGGCGCGGCCGCTCCCCGCGATGTTCCCGAGGGCGAGATCGACGAGCCCCGTCACGCCCCCTTCCCGCGCGACGCCGAGGGCGCCCTCGAAGCGGCTCGACCGCTCCTCCTCCACGGGGATCACCACGCGGGCGCCGCCCGGCGTCGTGCCCGCGGCCAGGCGCGGATCGCCGACCGAGGTGAAGAGGCCCGATCCCGAGAGGCGCTCGCGCGCTTCCGTGAGCCGCGCGGGCGTGAGGCGCGTTCCGGCGCGGAGGCCGGCGATGGCGGCGGCGGCCGAGGGGCGCGTCGCCGTGGCGCCGGGCAGCTCGAGCGCTTCGACGACCGCAGGGTATCCGGGTACGACGCGGATGTGCGCTCGCGCCGTCCCGTCTTCGACCTCCAGCGAATCGAGGCCGACTTCCGCGGCGTAGTACCCCGCCTCGATCAGGACGTCGCGCGCGGCGGAGAGCCCGGCCGCGATTCCGTCAATGGATGCGGCGCCCCGGCTCGCGGCGCGATAGGCGGCCGCGAGCGAGTCGCCGAGCGGAGCGGGGAGCGGAGGCGACGCGTTCAGGGCGAGGCCGGAGGATGGGGACAGCTTCGTGGCGCCCGCACGGCTGAGGGAAATCACGGCCGAGCCCGGGACGTCGCCGCGGCCGCGCACCAGGGTCAGCCGTACGACCGCCGCGGCGTCGCCGCGCCGGGCGAGGAGGTCGCGGATCCGGAGCGCCGCGGACTCCAGCTCGGGCCCGCTCCACCGGCGCGAGCTGTCGGCCGAGCCGCCGGATTCCGCGCGGAGCGAATCGGGAAGCGCGTCCAACCGGAGCACGTACACATCGCCCGCCGGCGCGCGGCCGGCGGACGGCTCGATGGAGCGCGGAGAGACGGATGGCGCCGCGAGCGCCGGAGCGGATGCGAGCGCGGCCAGAGCGAGCGAGACGAGCGCCGCCGTGACGGGCCCCCTGGGAAGTGGGCGTGCCATCAGAACGTGCTCCTCAGCTCGAAGCGCCCCGCATACGTCGTGGGCCGCCCTTCCACGCGCGCCCCGTTCCACCCGACCGAGAGCGAGACGCGGTCTCCCGCGCGATACTCTCCTCGGAGATCCATGTCCACGCGCGCGCCCAGCGGCGCCACGAGGTAGCGGCCCGCCGGAGCGTAGTGGCCGCTCTGATCCAGCCGACCGTAGGAGGCGGTCCCGTCCAGCCGAAGCCGCTCCCCCGCGCAGCGGGCGGAGGGTCCGACCGACCACGCGTCCTGGTAGCCGCCGCGCGTCATGTCCACGTCGCGCCGGTGGCGCGAAAGGAGCGAGAAGGTCCACGCGGCGCCGATCGGCCGCGCCAGCTCCAGCTCGTAGCCGCGCCCTCGAACGATGGAGGCATACGCCTCCGGGCCGCTCGCGCGCGCGACCGTCGCTTGGTTTCGCGCGAGGTCCGCCGTGGCTGTCGCGCGCAGGCGAAGCGGAAGCGCGCGGCGCACGCGGAGGCGTCCGTCCACGCCGTCCCCCCGGCTCCGGAGGCCGGTCACCTCGCCGCTCACGTCGCGGCGAGCCCCCACTTCGAGGTGGGCTTCGAAGCGGGAGCCGCCCGGCACGTATTCGAAGGTCTGCCGGGCGCTGATATTCCCGCGGAGCGTGCTTTCCGCGGCGAGATAGTCGCCGAAGCGGAGCGCGCGCTCCACCCGCCCGAGCGCGAGCGACGACAAAGTCTCCAGACGGAGAAACGTGCTCGCCCCTAGCGCGCGGTAGAGGAGGCGCCGCGGCGCTTTCGCGGCGCGCCCGGGGAACGCGTCGAGCCGGAATTGAACCGTGGCCCGAGAGCGCGTCACCGGATCGCCGGATCCCGAGACCAGCTCGTAGCCCCCGCCCTGCCGCGGGTTTCCATACTCGTCGTAGGAGCCGGCGCCCGCGCCCACGGGCACGAGCGCGCGCGTGACCGTGGGCTCGCGGAGCTGCGTCACGTCGTAGCGAAGCTCCGACGTGACCGGCCCGCCCGCGCGGCCGCCCGAGAGAAAGATCTGCGCCAGGTCCGCGCTCTGGCGTCCCGCCGATGCGAGGACACGCCGCCGCGTGAAGGCCGCGTCCGCGGCGAAGGCTTCGCCCGCGCGCGCGGCGATCCCCCCTTCCAACGTACGAGCCTCGGTGGCCGCCGCCTCGCTCCCGGTCCGTCGCTCGTCACGCCGCCAGCCGATCAACGACCGGAGGCGGACGGAGGGGTTCGGGACCCACCCGAGCCCCGCGGTCCAGAGCCGGCTTCGGCGGGAGTCCGCGCTGTCCCCCTCCTGCCCGGTGATCCGCTCGTCCGCGGCGGAGAGCCTGGGGAGCAGAGCGCCCCGGGCGCGCGCGAGATCGAGTGACCAGCGCGAGCGGCCGCCTTCTCCCGACACGCCGCGGTTCTTCGCCTCCTCCCACCGGAGTATCCCGGGGATCCCCTGGCGAAGCTCGAGGAGCGCGGCGCGGCGCGTGGAGCGCGAGCCGCCCGTGAGCGAGCGGGGGCCAAGCTCGGCGCGAAGGCCTAGCGCGGAGACCGGGTCGTAGGCCAGGGACAGCTCCTGCCGCCGCTCACCGCCCGTCGCGGGGGCCTGATTCCAGCGCTCGCTCTCAAAGGAGCCGTCCACGCGGTCGAGCGCCGCGAAGCGCGCGTCGCGCACGCGCGCGGACGCCGTGACGCCGACCGAGCCGAGG
>JBKJXM010000191.1:0-2772 GCA_046716305.1 Candidatus Eiseniibacteriota bacterium | reverse complement strand
GACCATCCCGGGTTCCGCGACAGCGTGGCCATCACGGACCGGATCTTCGGACGGATCGCCGCCCGCGTCCTGCGGACGCCGGTCGTGGTCTTCGAGACCTGCACCACGGCGGCCCCGTTCCACCCCGCCCTCGAGCAGATCGCGCGACGCTACAACATGCGCTTCGTCCCCGAGTTGCCCGGCGCCCTGGACATCGCCCAGCAACGCGGAGAGAAGCTCCTCGCGCCGGACCGCGTCCATTGGAACGCGGAGGGTCATCGCATCATCGCGAACGCCCTCGACGGCCACGTGCGGCGAGCGCTCGCCGGCCGCTGACCCGGCCGCCGCTCCAGCCGGAGGCGATGGGTCGCTAGCGGTCCGTGGTGGAAGTCTGCCGTCGCACCGAGGTGCACGATGCGCCCGGATCGCGAGACGCGACGACCGCGCATATCGCTGATATGTAGTGCGCCACGGAAAGGCGCGCAGGACCAGTGAGTGAGAGTCTCACCCGGGAGTTCATGGTGCACCTCGGTAGCGACCTGGGCGGCGGCAAGGGCGACCGAGCTGTCGAAGCCTCAGGTGAAGCCCACCTTGGGTGGGTGAGCGAATCCACGGGCCGTAACGCGAGTGAATCCCGAGCAGGCCTCGAAAGCGATGATGTGGATGCCGATCCGCCTACATATCGGAGAAGGCCGCCGCGGAAGGGGAGATCAACCATGACGCGGCCTCTTCCGGTCCACCGGGGTATTGGGAACGGCACGTGGAGACGGTTCTGCGAGGCAACGTGGGAGACCCGTGCGGGCGGGAGGTCGCGACTCCCGGGCGCCAGGAAAAGCTGGCGTGCCCAGGCGGGTGTCGGAGAGGCCCATGGTACCGGCGAAGCCGCTAATCACGGTGGAGGGACGGGGCCTCACTTCTGGGTGCCTTCAAAGGGAGGAAGGGTGAGGGGATTGGCGTGAGCCTTGTAACCCCGGAAAAGATCCGGACCCTCCAGAGGGGGCTTTACGTGAAGGCGAAGGCCGAGCCAGCGTTCCGCTTCTACCGGCTCTACGACAAGGTGTACCGCGAGGACGTGCTCGAACATGCGTACCGGCTGGCCCGCAGCAACGGCGGGGCGCCGGGGGTGGACGGGCTGGACTTCAAGGACATCGAGGCGGCAGGGCTCGAGGAGTGGCTCGCGAGTCTCGGAAGGGACCTGCGGGAGAAGGCGTACAAACCGAGTCCGGTGCGACGGGTGATGATCCCCAAGCCTGGAGGCGGCGAGCGACCGCTCGGCATCCCGACGATCCGGGACCGGGTGGCGCAGACTGCGGCCAAGCTCGTACTGGAGCCGATCTTCGAGGCGGATCTGGAGGACAGCGCTTTTGGCTACCGGCCGAAGAGAAGCGCCACGGATGCTGTCCAAGCGGTGCATCGTGCCCTGTGCGACGGATACATGGACGTGGTGGATGCCGACCTCACCAAGTACTTTGACACCATTCCCCATCATGAGCTGATGCAGTCGGTAGCTCGGAGGTTCAGTGACCGGGCGATGCTGAAGCTCATCAAGGCGTGGCTCAAGACGCCGGTGGAGGAAACGGACGAGAGAGGGAATCGCCGACTCACGGGAGGCAAGGGCAGCAAGAGAGGGACACCGCAGGGAGGCGTGATCAGCCCGCTGCTCGCCAACATCTACCTGAACCGGTTCCTGAAGGTCTTCCGACTTGCGGGGAAGGGTCGAGAGTACGCGGCCCGTCTGGTCGCCTACGCGGACGACTTCGTGATCCTCAGCCGAGGACACGCGGAGGAGGCGCTCGGGTGGTGCAGGCGGATCCTGACGGCAATCGGCCTCACTCTCAACGAGACCAAGACGTGCATCCGAGACGCTCGCCAGGAGCACTTTGACTTCCTGGGCTACACCCTGGGACCTGCTCACTTTCCGAAGGATGGTCACTGGTATCTGGCCGCCAAGCCGTCGAAGAAGAGCATCACGCGCGTCAAGCGGAACATCCGGGAATGGCTCCATCGGGGCAATCACGCTCCGTGGCCTGAGGTGCAGCGGGTGCTGAACCGCAAGCTGCGGGGCTGGGCGGGGTACTTCAGTTATGGAGGCCGTGCCGCGGCGGATCGGACGGTGGATGCGTATGTCGACGACCGCGTGCGCCACTTCTTGAGGCGACGCCACAAGGTGCCGACGCGCGGCACCCGGCGCTTCAGCACGAAGACGATCTTCGGGGCACTGGGGGTGGTGAGCCTCCGAGCGCTGAGAGTGGAAGCTCGATCGTGGGCCAGCACGTGAAACCAGTCGGAGAGCCGGATGCGGGAAAACCGCACGTCCGGTTCGATGAGCGGGGACCGGAAACGGGCTCATGGACCGGATCGAGGCACCGCCACGCGGCGAAAGCCGGCGGACACAGCTACTCCCTGGCCCTGTCGGCACCGCGCCGGTCCTCGACTCTACAGGGAGGAGCAACGAAGCGAGCCGGGATGCAGCGTGCGCCGAATGCAGGCAGGACTTTCGCCACGGGCGGCTAGGCTTCCTCGATGGCCGCGCGCAGGGGGAACCCGTTGTCCTGGGCCAGGGTGTGCACCATCTCCACCTTCGTCTCCGCGACCTCGTAGGTGTACGTGCCGCAGATCCCGCGGCCCTGGATGTGCACCTGCATCATGATCCGGAAGGCCTCGGCGGGCGGCTTGTTGAACACGGCCTGCAGGACGTGGACCACGAACTCCATGGTCGTGTAGTCGTCGTTGAGGAGGACGACCTTGTAGAGCGCGGGACGCTCGGCCTTCGGCTTGGACTTAGGGCTAGGA
>JBKJXM010000190.1:0-4106 GCA_046716305.1 Candidatus Eiseniibacteriota bacterium | reverse complement strand
CCGATGATCGGCTGCGTGGGAATCGAGGCCGTGCCGGCGCCGGGACGCGCCGAGCCGCCGAAGGCTGCCGCGGCTCCTGTCGCGACCCCGGCCGCGGCCGCGCGTGCATCAGCGCCTGCGGTCCCGGCCGCGTCTCCGGAATGGGGGGACCGGGGCGCGGCGCCGCCGCGCGCGCCCGTGAAGCCGCGCATTCCCGTTCCGCCGCCGGCTCCTCCGATGAAGATCAACATGGACGATTGGGCCGACGAGCCCGAGTTGGCGGCCGCTCTCGAGCGTGACGCCCACGATGACACCGCGGGGCCGGACCGTGGCAAGAGACGCGGACGCCTGTGGCTCGTGATCGGAAGCTTCGTACTGATCGCCGTGTTGGGGAGCGCCGCCGCGGTCCTTCTCGCGCGCCGGGCCGCGCCTCCCAGCGGATCCGTCCAGGCGCGCCAGCCGTCCGGCGAGGAGCCGATTGCGCCCGCGCCGCGCGCCACGTCGTCCCCGCTGGACGAGGCGATGGCGCCGCCGGAGGAGCTGGTCGCCCCTCCCGCCGGCGCCTCGCCGCCTCTGGTGGACATGGGGAAAAGCGCGGACGACCCGAATTTCCCGTTCCGCGTGCACGTCGCGTCGTTCCGCACCAAGTCGAAGGTCCAGGAGATCGTCCAGGGGCTCCGCGATCGGAACCTGGACGCGTGGTTCGAGCCGCCCGCGCCGGGCGGAGATTGGTATCGGGTGTTCGTCGGCCGCTTCGCCACTGAAGCCGACGCGCGCGCGTATGCCGACTGGCTGATCCAGGACGGTCTGGTCGAACGCGCTCAGAGCTACCCGCAAACGGAGAGGTAACCACGTGTTCCTATCGCGACTCGACATCCAGGGCTTCAAATCCTTCCCGCAGCGCGTTCGCGTGGACTTCGGCCCCGGCATCACCGCCGTCGTCGGCCCGAACGGAAGCGGCAAGACCAACATCGTCGAAGCGATCCGCTGGGTCCTGGGCGAGCAGAACATGCGGCACCTCCGCGGCGACACGCTCGAGGACGTCATCTTCACCGGCTCGGCGCAGCGGAAGCCGCTGGGCATGGCCGAGGTCGCGCTCACCATGCAGAACAACCGCGGCGTGCTCCCCTCGGAGTACACCGAGGTGTCGATCTCGCGGCGCACCTTCCGGAACGCCCAGAGCGAGTACTTCATCAACCGGAACCTCTGCCGGCTTCGCGACGTCCGCGACCTCTTCCTCGATACCGGCATGGGGTCGCACGCCTACTCGCTGATCGAGCGCGGCATGGTGGACAACGTGCTCTCGGACGAGAGCGGGCAAAGGCGCTTCCTGTTCGAGGAAGCGGCCGGGATCATGCGCTACAAGACCCGGAAGAAAGAGGCGCTCCAGAAGCTGGATCTCACGCTGGCCGACCTGACGCGCGTGAACGACGTGGTCGGGGAGATCGAGCGCGAGGTTCGCTCGCTGGCGCGCCAGGTGGGGAAGGCGCGGAAGTACGGGCGTCTTCGGGACGAGATCAAGGCGCTCGACCTGGGACTGGCGAAGGAGGAGCACGACCGCATGGCCGCCGCGTCGGCCGGCCGGAAGAGCGAGCGCGTCACGCTGGAGCAGCGCCGCTCGGAGCGCTCGGGGCACCTCGCGCGCCACGAAGCCGAGCTGGAAGAGCTGAAGCTGGATCTCCTCCGGCGCGAGGGAGAGGTGCGGCTGGCGCAGGAGGCCCTGAGCGAGCACGAGGTGAAGGGGGCCGCGCTGTTGAACGAAGTGGCCGTGCTCCGGGAGCGCCGCTCGAACCTCCTCGAGAAGCTGGAGCACGCCCGCTCGGAATCGCGGCGCCTCCAGGCGAGCGTGGAGGAAGTGCGGGCTGCCGTGCTCCGTCTGGCCGAGGAGCAGGTTCGCATGGAGCAGATGCAGCAGGAGAAGGGCACCGAGGAGGAATCGCTCGCCGTCCGGCTCCAGGCTCTCGGGCCTGTCCTCGAAGAGCGCCGCGCCGGCCTGGCGCAGCGGAAGCAGCTCTCGCTGGATCTCTTCCAGGCGCGGGTCGAGCAGGAATCGAGCGCGCGCTCGCTCCGGTCCAAGGAAGAGGAGCTGCGCGGCCGCCGGACGGAGCTGCAGGCGCAGGTGGCCTCGCTGACGCGCGAGGAGGAGACGATCCGGACGATCCTCGTGGACACCGCGCGGGCCATCGAGGAGTCGGCGCACGTCGTCGACGCCGCGAAACGCGGGGTGCAGGAAGCGGTGGGGCGGATCGCTGCCGCCGAGCAGCGCATCGCGGAGCAGGACGAGATCGAGAAGCGCGCGCGCGAGGCGCACGCGGCTCTGGAGGGGCGCCACGCGACCTTGACCGAGCTGAAGGGGCGCTACGAAGGGTACGACGCTTCGGTCCGGTGGCTGGTCGCCGGGCCCACCCGTCCCGACCGCATCCTTGGAACCGTGGGCGACGTGCTCCACGCCTCGGGAGAGTGGCTGGTCGCGCTGGAAGCCGCGCTGGGCGAGGCGGTGCAGTTCATCGTGGCCGAGCGCACCGATTCCGCGCTCCAGGCGCTCGCGGCGCTGGAGGAGAGCGGCGAGGGGCGCGCCACGTTCATCGCGCTGGACCGCATCTCGCGCGCGCGCATCGCTCCCGTTCCGGACGAGATCCTGAGCGCTCCCGGGGTCCGCGGTCCGCTCATCGAGCACGTGCGGTTCGAGCCCGGCTACATCACGCTCGCCTCATTCCTACTTTCAGGGATCGTCGTGGTCGATTCCGTGCGAACCGGCCTCGACCTGGTGCTCCGCTTCCCCGATCAGAGGCTCCACTTCGTCACCGAGAAGGGGGAGCGCGTCGTGGCGCCGGGGATCCTGCATGGCGGAAGCGGCTCGACCCGCGCCGGGTCGGTGCTCCGCCGCGAGGACGAGATCGTCGAGCTGGCCGCGGCCATCCGGCGCTCCGCGGCCGCGCTGGGGAACACGGTTGGCGCTACCGAGACGCTCCGCGCCGAGCGCGCTACCGCGCAGGGAGAGCAGGAGAAGGCGGCCCGCGCGCTCGCGTCGGCCGAGGAGGCGCACCGCTCGCTCGAGGGGCGCCGGGCCGAGCAGACGATCCGCGGGGACGCGATGGCCAAGGCCTCGGAGTCGCTCGTGGGCGCGCTGAAGACGGTGGAGGAGGAGATCGCGAGGACGGGCGCCGAGGCGGCCGTCGCGGAGGAGAAGCTCCAGGCGGCCGAAGCGGAGCGCGGCCGGGTGGACGGCCTCCTGGCGGGCGAGGAGCAGGAGTTCCGCGCCACCGAGCAGGAGCGCGATCGGCTCACCGGGCAGCACGCCGAGGCTCGCATCGAGGCCACGCGCGCGCGCGCGGCCTACGACGTGGCCCGGCGCGAGATCGACCGGATGCGCCAGAGCGCGGACGAGGCGGAGCGCGACATCCAGAGCCGTGAAGAAGAAGCGGCCGAGACGTCGCGGCGGATCGAGGAGGCGGGGGCCCTCTGCGCCCAGCGGGAAGAGGAGCTGACCCTGGAGATCCGGCTCAAGGCCGAGAAGGAACAGGTGCTCCACGGCACGCGCGAGCGATTCGGCACGGTGAAGGGAGGCGTGGACGACATCGAGACCCGCACCAGGGAATTCCGCCGCGAGCACACCGAGCTGACGGAGCGGCTCCACCGGATCGAGCTGGAGCAGAGCGAGTCCGAGGGCGCCGCGCGCCGTCTCCTCGAGCGCGTGTGGAACGAGTACGAGCTGGACCTCGCGGCCTACGTGCCGGCGGATACTCCCGCCGTGGACGAAACGGCGGGGCCCCTCGCCGAGCTGGAAGAGGTGGACGAGGGGGAAGAGGGGCAGGTCTCCGACGCGGCCCTGGTGGATCGCGAGGGCACCGCCGAGCCAGGCGCGATCGTCGGGGCGGCGCCGGACGATTCACCGGAAGCGAGACGCGAGCGGCTCCGTGTGGCGCAGGAGAAGCTTCGCGGGCTGGGCCCAGTGAACGCGCTCGCGGTTCAGGACTACGAAGAGCGCCGCCAGCGGCTCTCGTTCCTCACCGGCCAGCGTGCGGACCTGGACGACGCGCGGCAGCAGCTCCTGGAAGCGATCGACAAGATCAACGCGACCGCGGCCGAGCTGTTCTTGAAGACCTTCGAGCAGGTGAGCGCGCACT
>JBKJXM010000189.1:0-3958 GCA_046716305.1 Candidatus Eiseniibacteriota bacterium | reverse complement strand
GATGAAGCTCGGCATGAACCATCCCATGGGGCCGCTCGCCCTGGCCGACCTGATCGGCATCGACGTCTGCCTGGACATCATGGAAGTGCTCCACAAGGGCTTCGGCGACAGCAAGTACCGTCCGTGCCCGCTCCTCCGCACGATGGTCGCCGCCGGCCACCTGGGGCGAAAGACGGGACGGGGGTTTTACGACTACGCGTCGTAGCCGTCGCGCCCGCCGATGAATTTCCGCCCGACCGAAGAGCAGGAGATGCTCCGCGCGGGCGCGCGGGAATTCGCCGACGCCGAGATCACTCCCCGCGCGCGGGAGATCGAGGAGACGGCCGCGATCCCCGAGGCTCTCCGGAAGGCGCTCCGCGACGGCGGGTATTTCGCGCTTCTCATCCCCGAGAAGTTCGGCGGCGCGGCGGTGGACTACGTCTCCTACGCGCTCGTCCTGGAAGAGCTGGCTCGGGCATCGGCGGCCGTCGCGATCACCGTGTCGGTCCACAACTCCGTCACGGCCGGCCCCATTCAGACGTTCGGCAGCGACGCGCAGCGCGAGAAGTGGCTGCCGCTTCTCGCCAAGCAGTACCTGGGAGCCTTCGCGCTCACCGAGCCCGGCTCGGGCTCGGACTCGGCGGCGCTCATCACGCGCGCCGACCGGATGGATAACTGCTACGTCCTGAACGGGCAGAAGACGTTCGTCACGAACGGAAAGTACGCGGACGTGTTCCTGGTGATGGCGCGAACCAGCCAGGCGTCGAAGCACCGGGGCATCACGTCGTTCCTGGTGGAGCGGAAGTCTCCCGGGCTTCGGATCGGGAAAGAGATCCAGAAGATGGGGATCCTGGGCTCCGACACCGTGGAAATCTACTTCGAGGAGTGCTGCGTGCCGGCCGAGAACCGGCTCTCGGAAGAGGGGTATGGCTTTCGGGTGGCCATGCAGTCCCTGGACGGGGGGCGGATCGGCGTCGCCGCGCAGGCCCTCGGAATCGCCCAGGCGTCACTGGATGCCGCGGTGCGCTACGCGCGTGAGCGAGTCCAGTTCGGCAAAACGATCGCGGAGTTCCAGGCGATCCAGTGGATGGTCGCCGACATGAAGGCCGAGATCGACGGGGCGCGGCTCCTTACGCAGCGCGCGGCGTGGCTCAAGGATCAGGGGCTGTCGCACGGCCCCGAATCCTCCATGGCCAAGCTGACCGCCTCGGCCGCGGCCCGGCACTGTGCGGACAAGGCGGTGCAGATCCACGGCGGCTATGGCTACACGAAGGAGTTCCCGGTCGAGCGCTACTACCGGGACGCGAAGGTGACGGAGCTGTACGAAGGGACGTCCGAGATCCAGCGGATCGTCATCGCCAACTCGGTGCTGCATCCGAAGGATGGAAAGGGAGCCGCTTGAAGTCGAAAGTCGCCGTCTTGATGACGTCTCCGGAGACCGCCGTCCAGGACTTCGGCCGGCTGATGGAGCTGGCCGACATGCGGGCCGAGCTTCGGCCCGAAGCGACCACGCTCCTCAAGGTGAACATCTCCTGGCACGTCTACTACCCGGCGTGCTCCACCAGCCCCTGGCAGCTCGAGGGCGTGATCAAGGGGTTGATGGGCGCCGGGTTCGACCCGAAGCGGATCCTGGCCGCCCAGAACTCGACGGTGGTCGTGGACCCCCACGTAGGCGTACGGAACAATAAGCTGGAGCCGGTGTTAGAACGTTACGGGATCCGCTCGATTTGGCTCAATGACAAGGAGTCGGAGGCCGATTGGATTCGTTACGAGCCCAAAGGCAAGATGCTCGTGCTGAACGACGTGTATCCCGACGGGCTGATGATCCCGAAGAGCCTGATCGGCGCCAACATCGTCCACCTGCCTACCCTGAAGACCCACGTCTTCACGGAGATGACGGGGGCGATGAAGAACGCGTTCGGCGGGCTGCTCCACCTGAAGCGGCACTGGACGCACAGCGTGATCCACGAGACGCTCGTGGACCTGCTCACGATCCAGAAGGAGATCCACCCGGGCATCTTCGCCGTCATGGACGGCACGATCTCGGGGGACGGTCCCGGGCCGCGCGCGATGCGGCTCCGGGTGACGAATCTCATGCTCGCCTCGCGCGACCAGGTGGCGATTGACGCGGTGGGCGCGAAGCTGATGGGCTTTGATCCGATGACGATCAAGTTCATCCGCCTCGCGAACGACGCCAAGCTGGGCAACGGCGACCCGCGCTGCATCGAGCTGGTGGGCGACGACGTGAGCGGCGTGAACCTGGGCTACTCGCGGAACGAGAACACGTTCGCGTCGAAGGGGCAGAAGCTGATCTACCATGGCCCGCTGAAGCCGCTGGAGAAGTTTCTGCTCCAGAGCCCGCTGGTGCCGTGGTCGTACTTCGCGTCGCGTCTCTACCACGACGGGTACTGGTACCGGTTCGTGGGGACCAAGCGGAAGCGCGACGTGATGAAGAGCGGCTGGGGCCGCCTCTTCCGCGAGTACGAGCCGCAGGGGCAGGAGTAGCGAAGCGCCGCTGATGGGCGCGGAAGGAGACCCGGTGAACGGACGAATCGAGAGAGGGACGTGGCTGGCCGGAGCGGCAGCGCTCGCGGTAGCCGTCGTGATCGGCGCCGCTCTGTGGGCGGTTTCTCCCAGCCGCGCCGCCGACGACCTGCCTCCTCCGCCGCCGGCCGCGGATCCGTCGTGGACTGACACGCCCGTGACTCCCGTGCTCGAGTCCGACCCGCTGTCGGACGAGCCCAACACTTCCGGCGAGCCTGCGGTAGGGTCGTCGCTGCCGCCCGGACGCTTCGTCGCCGAGGTGATCGATTCGACCTACTTCGTCGAGCCCGCCTATTTATTCGCGCTCGACCTGCCTGTCCGGGCGAGCGGCGGCGCCCGGGCCGTGCACATCCTGGGCGACGTGAGCGTGGTTGGCGGACGCCGCGACCTGATCGTCCGGCTCTTCCGCGCGTCCGATTACTTGAACTGGCTGAAGCGCCGCGGCGGCCGCCAGGCCGGGCCTCTCTGGTCCTCCAACCGCCAGCGCACGATTCACCTCGATCAGGATCTGCCGATCGGGGTCCCGGTCGTCCTCCTGCTCGACAACGGCTACTCGCTCCGCACGCCCAAGCGTGTGCGCGTGCAGGTCCAGCTTCAGTACCAGGGCGAAGGCGCCGCGCAGAGCATCTCCGCGCAGCAGCATCCGACCGAAGAAGGGGACATCGTCCCGCGCTCCAACGCGGACGAGGAAGTGCCCCCGCCTCCGCCGCCCGCCGGCGGCGGCTCCAACTAGCCCAGCCTCACTCCGGGCCGCGTCGGAAGCAGACCAACCCGGTGGCGCCAATGCCGTAAAGCGGCTATTATCGCAGGCGCACGTGTGCGCGTGCTGGGGTCGTGTGGTGGTTTGGCGTTGCTTAGGTCCAGGATGGAAATGTCCCCCCGGATGACCCCTATCACACGACTGGCTGTTGCGTTAGCCGCGGCGTCGCTGTTTCTGTCCCACGCGTCCTCGGCGGACTCGAAGCAGCTCGGCTTCGAGTATCTCTCGCCGCTTCCCGGATCCGTCTATCACCTTCCCGAGACGAACATCATTCTTCGCCCAGGCGGGAAGCTGGACGCCGGATCGGTCGGAGGAAAGCTCCTCCGCATCAACGGGTCGAAGTCGGGATCACACCAGGGACGGCTTCGACTGACCGACGATCGCAAGGAAGTCACGTTTCAACCTGATGTTCCGTTCACCCCCGGCGAGGTGGTGACGTGCAGCCTCGATCCCGGGCTCGTCACCGACACCGGCGAGCCCGTCCCGCCGGCCGAGTTCACCTTCACGGTCGCGGGTCCGGAGCGCGAGGCGCTCCGGGACTTCGTGGTTCCCGTGGAGGGCGACGAGGACCCTCCGCCTGAATCCGGCGGCAGCCCCGCGCCCCCCGCGCGGACCGCAGCCCTATCCGAGTCCCTTCCGCCCGATTTTCCGCACATCCAAGCCGCGGTGTACGGT
>JBKJXM010000188.1:0-5504 GCA_046716305.1 Candidatus Eiseniibacteriota bacterium | reverse complement strand
CCGAAGCGAAGCGCGCCCGAGCGACCGATCCACTATCTGCGGTTGCCGCCACGCTCTCTCTCTATCCCCTGCTCGAAGGCAGGCGGTATCGCGATGCCGAGAGCGCCGCCAGGGAGGTCCTCGCAAGGGAGCCGAATTCCCTGCGCGTTCTGCTGATTCTCAGCCAGGCCCTCCTCTTTTCGGGCAAGCACGAGGAGGCAATCGAAACACTCCGGAAGGGGCTGGAGATCGACTCATCCCATCCCTATCTGACCGGGTGGCTGGGCTTCGCCTACGGCGTCGCTGGAAGACCGGCAGAAGCAAGGGGAATGCTCAGACGTCTGGGACACTTGAGCCGAGCCAACCCCGTCTCTCCCTATCTGTTCGGGATCGTGCACGTGGGACTAGGCGAGAAGGCGCAGGCACTCGACTATCTCGTGAAGGCCGTTGAGACGCGTAGCGGCGATATTTGTTTCTAGGCGTGGATCCCGCCCTCGATTCGCTCCGCAATGAGCCTAGGTTCAAGGCGCTCCTCAAACGGATGCGTATGGAGAAATGAACGCGCATTTCGTCCCTCGGACTTGCACGCATTGTTCGATCCCTTTTCCCCAGACGTTATAGAGGTGACACGGCCACACGAGGATGTCTTTGAGGCGTCCCGATGGCGGTGACATTCGAAGTCCTATAGGGAGGTATGACATGCTCGCGACCGTTTCGTCGAACTGGCTGTCCCTGCTCGCAATTCTTTTCCCGTTCGTCTTTGGAGCACTGGCCGGGAACCACAACCAAACCGTGCTGCGCAGCTAGAAGGCGATCGGACCCGAGGTTGGCGCGGGGGATGCGTCCCGCGCCGACCTGGCCGGCTACCTACCGCTCAGGCCGAGGCCAACCGTGGAGCGCATCCTGCTTTCCCTCTATGCGCGGTGGCTTGGCCTACGCGGCGCCCAAGAGGTCATGGCCGGCCGTTACGATCGCGCCGAGCAGTTCCTTCGAAACGCCCTGGGACACGCGGTGCAGGTCAATGCTTCCCATGGCGTCTTCGCTGCGAGGCTGTTCAATAGCCTGGGCATGGCGCACAAGTACCAAGCGCGTTTCGCTGACGCTGCCCGAGCCTATCGACGTGGCCTGCGAGCCGCGAGACGACATCTCGGTCCAGATCACCCCCTGATCGCCAATCTCCATCACAATCTCGGCGGCCTGCATCACGCGCGCGGAGCTCACGCGCGTGGCGAACCTCATGCGCGGCGCGCGCTGGCTATGAGGGAGCGCTTGCACGGCCCGAATCACCCCGATGTCGCCCGAGACATCGCCGCACTGGCCGGGATCTTGGACGGCCTGGGTCGGCACATGAAAGCGGAGGAGCTCCACCGGCGGGCTCTAGCCATCCTCGAATGTCGACTTTGCCCGGAACGCAGGGACATGGCGCTTGTACTCGGCAACTTGGCCGCCTGTCTTCACTCTCTGGAGCGTAGCGATGAAGCAGTTCCCATGGCGCAGCGGGCCGTGACGCTACAGAAAAGGCTCTTTGGCGCGACCCATCCGGAAGTGGGTTTGGGACTTGCCAATCTCGCTGTCATGCAACAATCGATCGGCCAGATGAACGAAGCCGCATTATCCTACCGTGACGCGCTCGCGATCCTGGAACCGACGCTCGGCTCCTCCCACCCGACAACCATGACGTGCCGCATTAACTTTCAAGCGTTGGGCGCTCCACCCGAATAGTTCAATGGCGCCCCTCCACGATTTCCCGGATCCGCCTCGCCTGAGGTAGGCGGCGCAGAGCCCGGTGAAGTCACTTGGCACGTTCGGTACCCAGCCTTCAGACGTTTAGAGGGATGAAGAACAACCCCTCAAGCCATTCCCGGGAGGTATTCATGTCAGCTCGATGGACGCACTCCGCAGTCAGGCTCACCCTGAGCCTGGTAACGCTTCTTGTCGCCGCAACGGCGCCAGCCGCCGCCGGCTGGGAGCCCCTGTTCCGGGCCGCGGAGTACTACGGCGAAGGTCAATGGCTCGACGGTGATCCCGAGCGCGACGGCAGCCCGGCGGATCTCGCCTCGGCCGACTTCAACGGCGATGGCCTTGCCGATCTCGTGCTCTGCAATCTCGCGACTGGAAGTGGGGCCGTAGGCAACACGGTTTCCGTGCTTTGGCATACCAATCGCCCGGATCATCAGGCCCTGTATACCGGGTGGTCCAACCACACGGTCGGGTCGAGACCCAATTCGGTCGCAACCGCCGACTTCAATCTGGACGGCAAACCCGACATCGCGACGTGCAATTTGGGGGTCAATGGCCTCGGGCGAGGGATCTCAATTCTGCGCGGCACCGGCTCCGGGTTCGGGCCAGCAAGAAGTTATCCGCTCCCTTACGAGACGCTGTACATCAAGACTGGCGACGTCAACGCGGACGGGCTTCCGGATGTCGTCCTTTCGTCTCGTGACGGCTTTGATGCGAAAGTGGGGGTGATGCTCGGGGTAAATGGGGATTCCTTGGCCCCACCTGTCTTCTATCCGACCGGGGGCATCAACCTCGAGCCGATCGTGCTCACTGACGTGACGGGCGATGGCATCCTCGACATTCTCGTCGGCTACCAGATCATGTAGGGCGACAACTCAGGAACGTTCAACCTAATTCCCTTCACATTCAGCAGCTATTATCAGTGCGGCCCGATCGTCACGAACCTGAACGGGGACACCTTTCCCGACGTCGTGTACGGCGACCACGAGTTCAACGTCGGGACTTACATCGAGGTTCACATCGGCGCCGGCGCGGACACCTTCCTGCCTCCCGTCAGGAGCGACGTCCTGAATGGGAACGCGGGGTACTTCGCAGGGGGCGGACCTCTCTTCGCAGAGATCCTGGCCGGGGATATCGACGCTGACGGGCACGTCGATATCGTCGTCCGGCCCGCGGTCTTTGCAGCGGTGCGGAGTCTGGCCGTGCTCCGGGGGAACGGCAGCGGCTCGCTCGGCGCTCCTACGGCCTACGCCGGTCTGATCGGGGCCAGGTCTCCCGCGATCCTGCTGGACGTGAACGAGGACGACCGACTGGATGTCGTATCCCCGATAACCTTTAGTTCCAGTGGCGAGGAGTCTCACACCGTGGGCGTTCTCCTGATCGACGGCTCGGGCGGGGTCATCTCGACCCGCGAAAGCGGCGTCGCAAGGCGCTACTACGCCGAGGCGATCGGCGACTTCAACCGCGACGGCAAACCGGATGTTGCTGTGGCCGATTCCACGAAACTCAAGATCGGACTCGGAGTAGGAGACGGCACGTTCACTCCCGCGGGGGTCTTCGACCTCGCTCCCCTCGGGTTCTACCAACCCACGCTCGTGGTGCCGGGCGATATCGATCGCGACGGGAAGCTCGATCTCCTCATTCAGAATCAGAGCATGACCGCCGTGCTGCAACTCAGGGGCATGGGAGACGGGTCGTTCACCTACCAGAACCAGCTGTTCACCCGCATCCGAAAGCGGTCCCTAGCCGACATGACTGGAGACGGACTTCTCGACATCGTGGCCGACCAAACCGGCTCCTTCCGCATCCTGATGCAGCAAGCTGGCGGGAGCTTCGTTCCCGGACCGCAGATCGTTCCGAGCGTGGGGGTCACGTCGTTCTCCCTGGGCGACTGGGACCGCGACGGTACACCGGACGTCGCGGTAGCCGGAAATGGCGGCGTCTCGACGTATCGCGGGCTGGGGAGCGGGGCGTTCTCGGGGGAGGTCGTTCTATCCGGTCGGACCTATGCGGATGTCTGCGCCGGCGACTTCAACCGGGACGGAGTTCTCGATCTCGCCGCCCGGGAGATCGGCAGCGGACTGAGCTCCGCGCGCGGCGTGGACGTGTTTCCGGGTCTTCCGGGAGGCTCGTTCGGCCCCTCTTCCTCCCTGGGCACGCTCGAAGCGCGCGGAGAGTCGATCGAGACCTGGGATGCGAATCGTGACGGGATTCTCGACCTGATCGTTGCCGGTGAAAGCGCCGGCATCGAAAACAACGGAGACCTCAGGTATGCCAGTGCCGACCTCTACCTGGGTCAGCCGGCAGGCAGCTTCGGCCAGCGGACGAGTTATGGAATCGGGTTGCTGGAGCGATATGACAAGTCGAACCCGCACCCCCTCACGGCCGGGGACATCGATCGGAATGGCGTGCCTGACATCGTTGCCGGCGTGGCCACATTCAACCCGAACTACCAGACGGACAGCTCGCGCACGCTGAACACGCTGCTGGCGTCCCCGCCAGCACGCGGAAACACGCTTCAGGATGCAGCGTTCGTCCCGACGCTCAACAACCCCAATCACGTGGCCGTCGGGGACCTGAACCGCGACGGAAAGCTGGACGTCGTCGCGGCGAGCATCAACGTCAATCCTGGCGTTTCCATTCATCTCGGGAACGGAGGCGGGGGCCTGGGCGCGAGCATGCCTCTCGCACAGTCCTGGTACACGTTCCGAGTGGCACTGGCGGACTTCAACCGAGACGGAATCCTGGATATCGCAGCATCTAATTACGGGTTCGGAATGCCGAGGGTCTCGACGATGCTCGGGCTCGGGAACGGGACCTTCTCGACGCGACAGGACTATTTCATCAACGCCGGCCTCGACTTCGAAATCGGCGACATGAACCGCGACGGACAGCCGGACATCGTGACGGCCAGTCAGGACTCGGTTCAAATCCTCACCGGAACCGGAAGCGGAACGTTCCTGTTCGGCTCCAGTGCGGCGATCACGCCCTGTTACGACCTCGACCTCGCGGACCTCAACCGCGACGGCGTTCTCGACGTCATTTGCGCGAGCGGCTCGATCAAGATCATGTATGGAACCCCCGCCGGGGCACTCGGCGTACCGACAACGCTCGCCGCACCGATCGCGAATTGCCAGACGCTCAGCGTGGCCGACTTCAACCGGGACGGATATCTCGATATCCAAGCCAACCAGTTCGGTACGTTCTACATCCTCTGGGGCGCCGGGACCGCTTCCTTCAGCACCTATACGACCACGACCCTCCCTTTCGTACCGTTCGATGTGCGTGTCGGTGAGGCAGAGGCAAACGGAATGCCTTACCTGTACGTGAGCCGGAACACTCAGAATCTGGAGCTTCTGCGCGTGGGGACCACTGGGACGCTCACGCCGATCGGCAGCTACGTCGTGACTAGCTCGCCCGATGCATTGGCTCTCGGAGACCTGAACCGCGACGGGGCCGTGGATGTCGTAACCGTGGGTTCGGGCGGGTCATTCGTCTCGGTGAATCTCCACGGCAGGGACCTGGTCACCGCCGTCGGGATCGCACCGCCGGCGACTCCGCCCCTCGCCGTTCTCCGGAATAACGCTCCGAACCCGTTCAACCCCTCGACCTCGATTCGATTCTGGCTACGCGCCCCCGATCGCGTTCGGCTCACCATTCACGACGTGCGGGGGCGGCTGGTGGCGACTCTCTGGGACGGTGCTCGATCGGCGGGTGAGCACCGAGTTCGGTGGGACGGCCATGACACGAGAGGCCAGCCCGTTGCTTCGGGAGTCTACTTCTAC
>JBKJXM010000187.1:0-7868 GCA_046716305.1 Candidatus Eiseniibacteriota bacterium | reverse complement strand
ACGTAGGAGTGTCTTCGTCTCAAGAGTGAGCGGGGCCATGCGCGCGAGATCCCGCGACGTGAGCGCCGCGTTCCGGCCCGCGCGCGGGGCGCGCGAGGCTCCCGCGGCTCGGGCCCGAAGAACGCGTTCGCGCACCGCCGACGACGGCTCGGCCGCGGCGCCCGCGAAGAGATCGTCCATCGGGACCGCGGGCACTTCGAGCACGAGGTCGATGCGGTCCAGGATCGGCCCCGACACCTTTGACCAGTAGCGCGCGACCGCGTCGGCTCCGCAGCGGCAGGCGCGCCGCGGATCGCCGCGGAAGCCGCATGGACACGGATTCATCGCCGCGACCAGCGCGAAGGCGGCGGGAAACGTGACCGACGATCCCGCGCGCCCGATCGTGATTCTTCCCTCCTCCAGAGGCTGCCGCAGCGCCTCGATCGCGTTCCGGTGGAATTCCGGCAGCTCGTCGAGAAAGAGGACGCCGTGGTGGGCCAGGCTCGCTTCCCCCGGGTAGGGGCCGCGTCCGCCGCCGACCAGCCCCGCGTCGGAAATCGTGTGGTGGGGCGCGCGGAACGGAGTGTGCCTGTGAATCCCTGCCCCCGGCGGCTGCCGACCGGCGACCGAGTGGATCGTGGAGACTTCGATCGCCTCCTCGTCCAGGAGCGGCGGCAGGATGCTGGGGAGCCGCCGGGCCAGCATCGTCTTCCCGCCCCCCGGCGGACCGACGAAGAGAAGGTTGTGACCGCCCGCGGCGGCGACTTCGAGTGCGCGCCGCGCGAGGAGCTGTCCGCGGACCTCGGAGAGATCGGGCGGATCGGAGTCGGATGCGGCCCCCGTCAACTCCGTAGCCAGCCCGCAATCGGCGGTCGCGTCTCTCTCAGGGAGGCCCGGGCCCTCGCCATCCCCGCGCAAGTCTCCCAACGAGGCGATCGCGACTGTGGGGACCACCGGATACGCGCGGGCCTCCGGTGCGTTCTCCGCGGGGATCCAGACAGGCGAGCGCCCTTCGCGCCGCGCCGCGGCCAGCACCGCGAGCACGCCGCGCACCGGGCGCACCGATCCGTCCAGCGCCAGCTCCCCCACGAAGAGCCCTTCTTCCACCGGCGCTCCGCCGGGGATCTGCCCCGACGCGCGCAGAAGCGCGACCGCGATCGGCAGGTCGAATCGCGCCCCTTCCTTCCGCACGTGCGCGGGCGCCAGGTTCACCGTGATTTTCCGCGCGGGAAACTCGAAGCCACAGTTCCGCACGGCGGAGAGGACGCGCTCCCGGCTCTCCCGCACGGCTGCATCGGGGAGCCCCACGATCGTGAAGGTGGGTAGACCTACACCCAGGTCCGCTTCCACTTCGATCAAGAGCCCCTCGATCCCGACTGTCGCGCAGGACGTGACGCGCGCGAACATGACTTCCTTTCCGGGGGAGATTGGGACGATTCGATCGGGGAGCGCCGGCCGGGGGGCGGCGCCTACAGGGAGGAGCTGAAATTGTCGCACGGAAACCTGAGTCGGGGCGCCCTCAAATTCGAGTTCCCTACCGTCCTTCCCCCGCCTTCCCTATCGCACCTACGTGGCCGCGGCCAGCAGCTCGCGGGTCAGGTCGGGATGCGTCTTCGCGGACGCCTCCGGCCGCACCCGCCCGAGGTAGAGCGGATCCATGGGATTGGGGATCCACGTGAGGTGGTACGTGCGGAGCCCGAGCGCCTGGGCACCCATGACGTCGTGCCGGAGCGAGTCGCCGACCATGGCGATCTCCTCCGGCGCGTAGGACCACTCCCCCAGCACGGCCTGGAACGCCTCCGGGCGCGGTTTCCGCACGCCGATGTCCGAGGAGACCACGAGCGGGCGGAAATACCTGCCCCAGCCCATGCGCTCGATCACGCGGACGATGTACGGCGCGTCGGTCGCGTTGGAGAGAAGTGCGAGCGCGAGGCCGCGGTCGTCAAGGCGCCGGAGCGTGTCGCCGGCGCCGGGCAACTCTTGAAGCGCCTCCTCCTCGACGCTGAAGAAATGCCGGAGCGCCTCGAGCACGTCCGCTTCGCCGGGGTCCGGACAGCCGAGCTCCCGAAAGGCATCCCGTAGCGAGACCGTCGCCGGGATTTCGTCTCCCGACTCCTCGGCCCGGACCCGGTTTCGCTCCCGCACGGCGAGGAAGAGGTCCATGAAACGAACCCCCTGCTCCCGCGAGATCATCCCCCGCCCCTCTAGATGTCGCGCCAGCCTCTCGGTCGCGGGCACGGCCACGACGTCCGCGTAGTCCGTGCGCTTGGAGTGAAGCGACGGATCCACGCCGACGAGCGTGTTCCCGTAGTCGAAGATGACCGCCCGCAGAGGCCGTTTCATGACGGATTGGGAGTATAGTTCGCGGGAACGGTCCGCGGGAGGCGCAGGGGGGTTCCCCGAATGGCGGAGACGGTCGGAGTCGTGGGAGCGGGAGCCCTCGGGTCGCTGCTCGCCCTGAAGATCGCGCGCGCCGGGCATTCGGTGCGAATCCTCGCGCGCTCGGAGGCCCGCCGCGCCGCGCTCTCGGGCGACGCGCCGCACGGACTCACGGCCGACAAGGACCCCGCGGTGCTCCGCCCCGCGAAGCTCGTCTTCATCTGCGTGAAGGCCCGCGACACCGAGGAGGCGGCCCGCTCGCTCACGCTCCTGGGCCCCAGCTTCCCGGGGATCTGCTCCCTGCAGAACGGCTGGGACCACATGGAGGTGCTCGAGCACGAGCTTCCCGGCGCCCCGCTGATCGCGGGGGCCACCGCCCTGGGCGCCTACTTCGACGAATCGGGCGCGCTCCACGCCTCCCTCGAAGGGGGCACGCTGCTCGCGCCCTGGGGAGCCACCGAGGCGCGCTGGGCCGAGTACGCCGCCACGGTGCTCACGAGCGCGGGGCTCCACTCCGAAGCTCGTGAGAACGCGCCCGCGATCCTCTGGCGGAAGCTGGTGCTGAATGCGGCCGTGAATCCGCTCACCGCGCTCGCCAACCGCCCCAACGGCGCGCTGCTCGACGACCCGCCGCTCCTCCGCGTGGCGACGGAGGTCGCGTGGGAGGCGACCCGGGTGGGCGTGCGAAAGGGGTATCTCCCCACCGACTTCGATCCCGTCCCCCGGCTGGTGCGGCTCTTGACCGAGACGCGCGCCAACCGCTCCTCGATGGCCGAGGACCTCGCGCGCGGCCGGCCCACGGAGTTGGACGCCATCCTCGGCCCCATCCTCCGCGCGGCCCGCGAGACCGGAATGAGCGTCCCCGTGCTCGAGGCGCTGGGCACTCTGATCCGCACCGCCGAGGCGCGCTAGCCGGGGCCGTGGCGCTAGCCAACAACGAAAACGGGCGGAGCGCCGAGGCGCTCAGCCCGTTCCGTCTACCAATTCCAGACGACTACTTGACCACGGTCACCCGCTGTACCTGCTGACCCTCCGGAGCCTGAATCCGGAAGAAGTACGAGCCCGAAGACACCTTCCCGCCGCGATCATTGGTCCCGTCCCACGGAACCGAGTGCTCGCCGGCCGTCAGCGTCTGGCTCATGACCGTGCGCACCAGCCGTCCGCGCGCGTCGAACAGGGCAATCTTGACTGGCCCCGAGCGAGAGATGCGGAAGCTCAGATCGGTCTTCGGATTCAGCGGATTGGGCTTGGCGAGCACGTTCATGCGGCCGTGACCCTTGTTCGCCAACCGCGATCCGACCACCACGTGCTGATCCATCGCCCCTTCCAGCGTGCCGCCGGAAGCGAGCGTGCCGCCCACCGCCACGGTGACCATGGTCTCGCCGGCCCCGAGCGCTGTGAACAGAGTCGCGAGCTGATCCGACGTGAAGCAGACCTCGATCTCGCCGACGTCGTTGCTGTTGGCGTCCGCGACGACCTGGCTCGAAGCGGAAGTGACCGTCACCCCGTTGAACGTCAGGGTGAGGCTCGAGAGATTCACGTCACCCGTCGCGAAGGATCCCGCCACCGGCTCAACGTGCAGGCAGAGGTCCTCGTTCGGGGTGATGACCGGACTGACTCCCGTCAGAAACACGAGAGCCTGCGCGGCCGCCGCCGTCACGTCGTTCACGGTGATGTCGATCGTCGTCGTCGTCGTACCGCCGTGCCCGTCCGTCGCCGTGAGCGTCACGGTGTAGCTGCCGGACTGGAGGTTGGTCGGCGTCCAGAGGATGACGCCCGTGTTGCCGGTCGCCGTGAAGGTCGCGCCCGTCGGAAGCCCGGTCGCGGTTAGCGTCACGGTGTCCCCGTTTGCGTCCGACGTGGTGGCATTGAGGGTCAGCAGCACCCCCTCGTTCACGGTCACGTCGTCGTCTACCGTGATCGTCGGCGCCACGTTGGCGGTGCCGGCCGCGGTCACGAAGATGCAGAACTTCTCGGTCTCGCACGCCAGGTTGCCGGAGCGCGCCCGCACCCAGACGTTATAGGTGCCCGCGGCGCCGACCGGCGGCGAAATGGTGATGGTGCTCGCGATCGATCCCGTCGCCGAGAGCGGCGCGTTCAGCGTCGCGAATCCCGGCAGGCAGGCCGTGAGGCGGATCGTGTCGCCGAGATCCGTGTCGATCGCCGATACAGGAACCACAACGGTCGTTCCCTCGACCACCGTGACGTTTGCGATCGCTGCGATCGTCAGGGTCTGGTCGCGGTCGCGGACCCGAACCTGGGTGACGGCGCTGCCGGTGAGTGCATTCGCCGCGGTGAACGTGATGTCGTATTCACCCGACTGTGTGATCGTCGGCGTACAGCGGAACGTCCCCACCGTGTTGGAGGCGTTTGTGGTGAACGTCGCGCCTGCGGGAAGCGTGGATGCCGTCAACGAGGTGATGGCGTCTCCGTCCGCATCGCTGACCGTGACGCGGAACGAAAGCGTGTTCAGCTCCCGGCCGGTCCAGCACTCCGGCGCGGACACGACCGGCGGATGGTCCGTGCTTCCCTGCTCCGCGATGATGATGTGCGTGGTGGCGCTTCCGCTCATCTCGTTCGCCGCCGTGAAGGTGACGTCGTAGCTGCCCGACTGCGTCCCCGTGGGAGTCCAGGAGAAGGTCCCCATCGTGTTCGCCGCGTTCGCGGTGAAGGTCGCGCCCGTGGGCAGCGGCGAGGCCGTCAAGGAGGAGATGGCGTCCCCGTCCGCGTCGAAGGCGGTGACCGTGAAGGTAAGGGCCGCGCCCTCCGTCCCGTTGGAGTTCAAGGGAGCGGTGACGACCGGTGCCGTATCCACGCCTGGCGCGGTGATGGTGATGCCAAAGGTCTGGGTCACGCTCTGGCCGTTCGCCGTGGCCGTCACGGACCCGTTGTAGTTACCGGCGAGGCCGGTCCCGGGTGCGATCGTGATCGTCGTGGCGACGTTGCCCGAGCCGGACGTCGGCGGGTTGAGCGTCGCGAACGAAGGCAAGGTATAGGTCAGCGAGATCAGATCGCCGTCCGCATCCGCCGCGTGAACGTTGAGCGTGGCGGTTCCGCCCTCAGAGACCGTCGCGTTGGCGATAGCGTCGAGCGTCGGCGGATTGCCGGCGGTGGCGGAGCCCACGTTGATGTGCGTCGTGGCGGACCCGGATTGCCCGTTGGTGGCCGTGAAGGTGATGTCGTAGCCGCCCTCCTGGCCCACGGTCGGCGTCCAGGTCAGCGTGCCTCCCGTGTTCCCCGCGCCCGCGGTGAAGGTGGCTCCCTCAGGAAGCGGCGCGCCGCTCAGGACGATGATGAAGTCTTCGTCCTGGTCGACAGCCTGAACCACGACCGAGATCTCCGACCCGACGTTCCCCGAAACCGTGGCCGGCGCGGTGACGATCGGCGCGCGATCCGTGTTCTGGATCATGATCGTCGTGGTCGTGCTGTTCGTCGGGTTGACCCCGTCCGAGATGTACCAGGTGATCGTATGCGTCCCTTGCGTGCTGTAGCTGGGGATTCCGCTCAGAGTGGCCGTGTTCGGCGAGGTGCCCGGCGTGTTGTTCACCGTGAGGCCGTTGGGCACGCCCGACGCCGTGATGGTCAAGATGTCCGCGGCGTCGGTGTCGGTCGCGGTGACGGTGACCGGCGTGATCTCCGCCCCTTCCGTCACGTTGATCGTCGAGGGCACAAGGAGCACGGGGTTCGCGTTCCCGCCCTCGGCCGA
Organism: Candidatus Eiseniibacteriota bacterium; assembly: GCA_046716305.1. Lineage (GTDB taxonomy): Bacteria > Eisenbacteria > RBG-16-71-46 > SZUA-252 > SZUA-252 > DASQJL01. The sequence continues at coordinate 1,804 of JBKJXM010000187.1, read as the reverse complement.
GGCCAGCCCGTCCGCGTCGTTCCAGTCGATGGCAAGCTTGTACGTGTTGTCGAAGTCGGTGCCGGGACAGGCCGTCCCGAACGAATTCGGGTTGGGACCCAGCAAGGTCATCGGCGCGAAGTTGAGCGCCGCGGCTCCGCTGTTCCCGGTGAGGGTCACCGTTCCCAGCTTGTACTTGCCCGGGGCGAGCGGCGTCCCGGACGCGTAGCCCACCGTGAACTCGGTGGAATTGCTCAAGAGCGGCTGGGCCACGAGGGTGAACGACGACATCGCGTTGGTGAAGCCCGAGTAGTTCACCTCCCCGCCATTCGCGAGGAGATTGATGACATAGGAATTGATCGTCAGATTGGTTCCCAGGCCGTCGTTGCAGACGGCCGTGGAACCGTCGCGGTTCAGATTGGTGATGACGTAAATGTCGGCCGATGTCTGCGTTCCGTTCGGACTCATGACGTCCGCTGACGTATGGACCGCATCACCGTTCGTATCCATGAACATGTACTGGGCCGACGCCGGCGCCGCGAACGGCAAACACAGCAGCGCGCCCAGCGCGAGTATCCGCCAAACGAACTTCATGTAGACCTCCTTGATGCAGCAGCAAAGAGCCCCTGACTTAGGACCCCCGACGAGATGCGAGGACGACCTGCTTGCCGCGCGCGTGCAAGCGGCGTTCCAAAATGGCCCCGGGGAGGGTGGGGCAGTTGGATTTGTACCGTATGGGGCAGCGGAAACGTCGCGTACAGCCCCTTCGGGCTTTGGGAGGGGATCCCGACGTTCACCGGTCCGCTGCCGGCCAGCCTCCCAGCGTCCTGCCGGGACAGGAAAATTGTAGCAAAGGCTATTGGGGGCGCGGGTACTTGGAATTTAGGGGTGTAGATTTTTTTACCCCGGGAGCCCGGGCGGGGCCGGGAACCGGGGGGCAGGCCCTGGGTCAGGCCGTGGCGCGGGCTCCCAGCCGGCGGCGCATCTCCTCCCGCACCGCCGCGCCCTGCTCGGATGTACTGATCCCGCTGTCGGTTCCCGTGGATCGGAGCTTTCCGCCGGCGAAGAGGGAGCGCACCGACTCGTACAAACCCGCCGCCGCTTCCCCTTCCCCAACGTGCTCCAGGAGCATCTGGCCCGCGAGGATGGCCCCGATGGGCGACGCCACGTTACGCCCCGCGTGCTTCGGCGCGGAGCCGTGGATCGGCTCGAACATGGAGGTCCGCCCGGGCTGGATGTTCCCGGACGCGGCGACGCCCATGCCCCCCTGCACGGCGGCGCCCAGGTCGGTGAAGATGTCGCCGAACATGTTCGACGTGACCACCGTGTCGAAGCTCTCGGGGTTCTTCACCAGCCACATGCACGCCGCGTCGATGTAGGCGTGGTCGCGCGTGACGCCCGGATACTCGCGCCCCACTTCCTCAAAGGCGCGCGTCCAGAGGTCCATCGCGCCGATCGCGTTGGCCTTGTCCACCAGCGTGAGCTTGTTGCTCTTCTTGCGGCGGATGCAGAGCTCGAACGCGTAGCGGATCACCCGCTCCACGCCTTTCCGCGTGAACATCATCTCCTGCACCGCCACCTCGTCCGGCGTCCCCTTCTTGAGGAAGCCGCCGGCCCCGACGTACAGGTCCTCCGTGTTCTCGCGCACCACCACGAAGTCGATGTGCTCGGGGCCCTTGTCTGCCAGGGGTGTTTCAACGCCGGGGTAGAGCCGGACGGGGCGCAGGTTGATGTACTGATCGAGTTCGAATCGGGTGCGGAGCAGGAGCCCCTTCTCGAGGACCCCCGGCGGTACATCGGGGTGGCCGATGGCCCCCAGGTAGAT
>JBKJXM010000186.1:0-8575 GCA_046716305.1 Candidatus Eiseniibacteriota bacterium | reverse complement strand
GCGTGGCGCTTTCCGGCCAGCAGGTGGAGATCCGGGACAAGGTGCTCTACGTGGACGGGAAGGCGCGGGAAGAGCCGTACGTGGTGCACAAGGATCCGCGGATCATTCCGCGGGAGACGCAACCGCGCGACAACTTCGGACCATACGTGGTCCCGCAGGGGCATCTCTTCATGATGGGGGACAACCGGGACAACAGCCACGACACCCGTTTCTGGGGCGCCTTGCCGCGCGAGCTCGTGAAGGGAAAGGCGATGTTCATCTACTGGTCGTGGGATCCCGACCGCCGCCTCCCCCGGGTCGACCGCCTCTTCCGCCCGGTGCGCTGACGATGCCCCAGGCTATGGACCGGGCTATGCCCCAGGCCCTGCCCCGGGCTATGGAGTTCGGCCTCTACGTTCACCTGCCGTATTGCCGGAGCCTCTGCCCCTACTGCGCCTTCTCCAAGGCGGCGCTCCATCGCGCCGAGCCTGAGCGGCTCCTCGCCGCGCTCGAGCGCGAGCGGTCGCTCGCCCTGGAGGACGCGCCGGACGCCTGGAGAGAGAACCGTCCGCGGACCGTGTTCGTGGGGGGAGGAACACCCACCGCGCTCGATCCCGGCACCCTCGCGCGCTTCCTCGACTGGATCCGCGCGAGCTTCGACCTCTCGCGGATCCGCGAGTGGACGGTGGAGGCGAATCCGGAAGGGCTCACCGACGAAAAGCTCCGCCTGTTGCGCGACGCCGGTGTCCAGCGGCTGAGTCTCGGCATCCAATCGTTGGAACCCGGCGTGCTTCGCACGCTGGGCCGGATCCACAGCGCGGCGAGCGCGCTCGAGGCGATCGAGCGGGCGCAGGCCGCGGGGTTCACGAACCTCTCCGTGGATCTGATGGCCGGAGTGCCCGGCGAGACGCCGGAGGGATTCGCGCGCGGGATTACGGAGGTGACCGGCCGAGGCGTGGCACACGTCTCGCTCTACGCGCTCCAGGTGGAGGAGGGCACCCCGTTCGCGGCCAAGGCCGCGCGCGGGGCACTCGCGGCGCCGCCGGACGACGTCGCGGCCGAGCGCTACGAGGCGGCGGGGCGGCTCCTTTCGGACGCGGGCTACCGGCGCTACGAAGTCTCCAACTGGGCCCGGCCGGGATTCGAGTCGCGGCACAATGAGGGATACTGGATGCGGCGGCCGTATCTCGGACTGGGGCCCGGCGCGCACTCCTTCGACGGCGCGCGGCGGTGGGGCAACGAGGAGAACGTGACGCGCTACTTCGAGATTCTGGAAGCGGGACTCTTGCCGCGGGAGGATGTCCGCGTAGTCGCGGAGGCGGAGGCGCGCGAGGAAGCGGTGTTCCTCGGCCTCCGGCGCGCGCGCGGTCTCAAGCGAAGCGTGGTGGAGCGCGCCGCTCCCGGCGCCGCCGACGGATGGGCCCGCTGGGCCGAGGCGGCAGGCGCCGTCCGGCGCGACCTGCCGGGTCGGATCCGGCCCACCGATCGCGGTCTCATGACGGGAGTGGAGGCGGCCGCGGAGCTCTTTGCGAGAGGGGCCCGCGGGGCGCGCGCCGCCGCGGCCGAACGGCTTGGGCGTCTTGACAGCGTTCCGGAGCATTGCTAGGGTTCGCGAGGTTGGCACTCTCATATCGAAAGTGCTAACGAAGGAGCTTTCCCCGATGAATTTACCCGAGCTGGATCCGCGGCTCAGCCGCATCCTCACGTTCGTCGTCGAGAGCCACGTCTCGAGCGCCGAGCCTGTCGGCTCCCAGTACGTGCGAGCCGCCTACCACCTGAGCATCTCTCCGGCAACTATCCGGGGCGCCATGCGCGAGCTGGAGGAGCTGGGGCTTCTCCGCCATCCCCACACCTCGGCCGGACGCGTCCCGACCGAAGCCGGCTACCGCTACTACGTGGATCACCTCATGCGCCGGGAGCCCATTCCGATCGGCACGCGGCGGGCGCTGGACGAAGCCGCCGACCGCGCCCGCCTCGAGTCGCGCTCCGGCGATCTGCCTCCCACCCTCGCCCGAGCCTCGCGCCAATTGGCGCTGATGGCCGTGCGAAGCCGGGAGGACGAATCCGTGGATCGGGTGAACTTCGCGGCGCTGGAGGGGGGCCTGGTCGTGGTCGCCGTCGGCGTCCAGGACGGCGACGTGGCCACCGCCACGTGGCGGCCCCGCGCGACTCCGCCCGCGGCCGTCTTGAAGCGCGCCGAGTCGTGGGTGCGGGAGCGGCTGCCCGTCGCCGGGCCCGCTGGCCTGGATGCGCTGGCCCGCGCGGCCGCCACCATGTCGCCGCCCGATGCCGCCCCCTTTCTCGAAGGCGCGCTGGCCGAGGCGTCCCGGCTTCTCGCGACGCGCGAGAAGTCCGCCGTCCGCGTGGACGGCGCCGACAACATCGCGTCGCAGCCCGAGTTTCAGGCGCCCGGGCAGCTCCGGCCGCTCGTAGCCCTGCTCGCAAATCAGGAATCGCTCGCCCGGACGCTCGACGCGTTCTCGGGCGAGGTCACGCCGCGCGTCGTCATCGGGAGCGAGATATCCTCTCCCGAGATTCGCGCGTGCGCCATCGTCGGTATGGGCGTGGTCGTGGGCGGGAGGAGGGGAGTCATCGGCGTCATGGGCCCGGTTCGGATGCCCTATCGCCGGGTCATCTCCCTCGTCACGTACGTCGGCCACCGCCTTCTGGGAACATCGAAGTGAAGACCAAGCGCGAAACCAGAACCCCCGAGCACGACGACACGCGGCCGGACGAAGGTCCGCCCGAGGGCGGGGAGGAGGCGGCGGGCGGCGACGAGAGCCGGGGAACTCCGAGCGGCGCAAGTGGCGACTTGGTCCGCGATCCCGAGAAGCTCGTCTCCGAGCTGGAGCGGCTCCGCGCGCGCGAGGAGGAATTGCTCCGCGCGCTCGCCGAGATGACCAACGTGCAGCGCCGCCGGAAGCTCGAAAGCGAGCAGACGGTGCTCTACGCCAAGGAGTCCCTGGTGCGCGAGCTCCTGCCCGTGCTCGACGACTTCGACCGGGCCCTCGCCGCGATGCCCGGCGGTCCGGGCGACCCCGTGCGTTCCGGCATCGAGCTGGTGCGGGAGCGCCTCATGAAGATTCTCGAGCGGGAAGGGGTCATCCCGATCCGTGCTGAGGGGCAGCCGTTCGATCCCAACCTGCACGACGCGATCGGCGAGCGCCCGACGCCACCCGGGACCAAGCCCGGCACCGTGCTCGAAGTGGCGCAGCCGGGCTACATGATGCGCGACCGCGTGCTCCGTCACGCCAAGGTCATCGTCGCGGGTCCGCTCCATGAGCCCCATGAAAAGGAGCGGAAGCACGCGTGAGCACCGTCCGCGATTACTACGAAGTGCTCGGCGTGGAGCGCACCGCTACGTCCGACGAGATCAAGAAGGCCTACCGCCAGCTGGCGCTCAAGTTCCACCCCGATAAGAACCCGGGGGACAAGCAGGCCGAGGAGCGCTTCAAGGAAGTGGCCCAGGCCTACGAGGTCCTCTCCGATCCGGAGAAGCGCTCCCGCTACGACCGCTTCGGGCACGCGCCGCAGGGCGCGCCCGGCGCCCCCGGCGGCGGTGGATTCGAGGACATGGCCGGGTTCGACCTGGCCGACGCGCTCCGCGCGTTCATGCGCGACTTCGGCGGCGGCATGGGCGGCTTCAACGAATTCGATGAGGAAGGGCAGGGCCCCCGCCGCGTGCGCGAGCGGCGCGGCAACACCCTCGAGATCCGGCTGCCGCTCACGCTGGAGGAGATCGCGACCGGCATCGAGAAGCGCGTCAAGGTGCGCCACATGCGCGCCTGCAAGACGTGCAAGGGAACCGGCGCCAAGGAGGGCACCAGCCGCAAGACCTGCCCCAAGTGCAACGGCTCGGGCCAGCTTCGCCAGGTGCAGCGCTCCATTTTCGGCCAGCTCATCAACGTCACCGTCTGCGACCGGTGCCACGGCGAGGGCACGATCGTCGAGAACCCTTGCGAGGTCTGCGGCGGCGAGGGACGCGTCAAGGAACAGAGCGAGATCGTCATCAAGGTCCCCGCGGGAGTGTCGAGCGGCAACTTCATTCCGCTTCCGGGCATGGGCGACGCGGGGCAGCGGGGCGGCCACCCTGGCGACCTGATCGCCCACATCCTGGAGGTGGAGCACCCGCTCTTCGCGCGGGACGGCGACGACCTGATCGTCGAAGTGCCGATCAGCATCTCGCGCGCCGCGCTGGGCGGAAAAGCGGAGGTGCCGACTCTGGGCGGGGGGCGCGCGCTGGTGGAGATCCCGGCGGGAACGCAGTCGGGGCGCCTCCTCCGTTTGCGCGGAAAGGGGCTGAAGAGCCTGCAGCGCTCGGGGAGCGGCGACCTCCTCGTTCGGGTCGTGGTCCACACGCCGGCCAAGTTGACCGACCGCGGGAAGAAGCTGCTCCAGGAATTCGAGACACTCCCCGAAACGAAGGCTCCGCCGCCGCGCCGGCCCCACATGCCGCGCGGCGAGGACTGACCGCTCCGGCCGCCGATGGCGCGCCCGGGGCGTGTTCCCGACTCGCCGTTCTGGGTCGAGCCTGAGTCGGTGGACGCCGCCGGCTCGCGGCTTCGCCTGAGCCCCGAGGAATCGCACCATCTCCTGCGCGTGTTTCGGGCCGCGCTCGGAACCTCGTTCGAGGCGATCGACGGAGCGGGGACGCTCTACCGCTGCGTGCTCGAAGCCGCGGACGATGGAGCCGCCGTCGGCCGGATCGAATCGCGCGAGACGGACGCGCAAGAGCTTCCGGCGCCGGTGGCGCTCCTGGTCGGGCTCCCGGACTTCGGGCAGGCGGAGGCGGTGGTCGAGCACGCGGTGCCGCTGGGTGCGACCTGGATCGACTTCGTCGCGGCAGTCCGAAGCGGGCGCGAGGCATTCTCGCCGGTGCGGCTCGAGCGGCTGGAGCGGTTGAGCCGCTCGGCGCTCAAGCAGTCGCGGCGCACGCGAAAGCCGGCCCTCCGCTCCTCAGCCACCCTCGAAGAGGCGTTGGCGGCGGTCGGTCCCGCCACGGTCCGGTTCGTGGCCGATCCCAAGGGCGGCGGGGCCCTTTCGTTGCCGAAACCCGAGAGTGTTGGCGCACAACTCAGCGTGGCGCTGGCGGTTGGGCCCCCGGGCGGATTTCTTCCAGAAGAATCAAGACTGCTCCATGACTCTGGATACCGACCTATCTCACTAGGCCCCAGCCGCTTGAGCACTTCGACCGCCTCCATCACGCTTCTCTCGCTGGCCCGTAACCTCGTTCTCGCGAGCGGGTTGCCCCGAAGTTGACAGAATCAGGCTATCGGGGTATCTTTAGTAGCGTTAGGCGGAGTTTGCCCGACCCATTTTCGGATGTGCCCAACGGACCTCTAACCGGTCTTGAAGGAGGCGATTCACAGGATGCCCGGCATCAGGGTCAAGGACGGCGAGTCCTTCGAGAGTGCCCTTCGCCGGTTTAAGAAGAAGTGTGAGAAGGCTGGAATTCTCGCAGATCTACGTCGACATCAGCACTTCGAAAAACCGAGCGAGCGGAAGAAGCGAAAGCTCAACGCCGCGAAGAGGAAGATGATGGCCCGAATGAAGTCGGCCGATTAGGGTCGTCACACCGAACGTCCAAGCGGGAAATCGGCGCGAGCCGGTTTCCCGTTTGTCTCCCCGGCCGGAATTGCCCGCCGGCCTCGTACCCCCGGAAAGAGTCGACACTCAATTGAACCAGCGCCCCACCACGGCGCCTCAGGCTCCCGTCGAGCCCATGGATCCGGATCGCACACGGGACCACGCCCTCGTGGTCCTGGAGTATCCCGCAGTGCTTCGCGCGCTGGCGGGACGGACGCGTTCGGTCCCCGGCCGCGAGCGGCTGCTCGCGCGCGCCCCGTTCCGGCGCCTGGACGAAGCGCGCCGCGCGCAGGAGGAGATCGCCGATCTCTTGGCGGCGCACGAGGCGGGCGATCCGCCGCCGACGGTGGCGCCCCCGGATCTCCGCGAGGTGCTGAAGCGGCTCACGACCGAAGGGACCACGCTTCGGGGCGAGGAGCTGTGGCAGATCGCCGTCCTCCTCGAGCAGTCGGGGCTCGTGGCGGCCTGGATCCGAAAGCGCCGCGAGGACGCGCCCGGGCTCACGCGGCTCCTCGGCGGACTCGATCCGCTGGAGGCGCTGAAACGCGAGCTGACGCGCGCGCTGGATCCGTCCGGCGCCGTGCGCGACGACGCCTCACCCGAGCTGTCGAAAATCCGCCGCGCCATCCGCTCGCTCCGCGAGCGTCTCGCGTCGCGGCTCGAATCCATTCTCCGCTCGGCCGGATCGCCGGAGAGCTTTGTGACGCTGCGCGAGGAGCGCTACGTCATCGCGATCCCGGCCTCGAACCGGCGCGCGGTCCCGGGCGCGGTGCTCGGGCACTCGGGCTCGGGGGCTTCGATATTCGTCGAGCCCCGCGAGGCAGCCGAAGGGAACAGCGAGCTGGCCGAGCGCGCGAGCGACGAGGCGCGCGAGGTGGAGCGGATCCTGCGCGAGCTGTCCGCGGCCGCGCACCGCCACCACGAATCGCTCCAGGCGAACCTCGCCGCGCTGGCCGGGCTGGACGCCGCCGAGGCGGTCGTCTCGTGGACCCGCGAGGCGGACGCCGCGCTTCCGGTCTTGTCCGACGAGCGGCGGCTTCTCCTGCGTGGCGCGCGGCATCCCATTCTCGTGTCCCGCCATCTTCGGGGAGAGTTCTCCGGCCAGCCGGTGCCGCTCGATCTGGAGCTGGACGCCGAGAATCCGGTGCTGCTCGTGACGGGGCCGAACATGGGCGGGAAGACGGTCGCGATGAAGTCGGTCGGGCTGATCGCGCTTCTCGCGATGGCCGGGCTCCCGGTGCCGGCCGCGCAGGGCACCACGATTCCGTGGCTCGACCGCATCGTCTGCGACATCGGGGACGAGCAGTCCATCCAGGACGACGTGAGCACGTTCCTCTCGCACGTGCGCCGCGTGACTGAAGCGCTGGAGGTGGCGACCGACCGGAGCCTGGTGCTCTTGGACGAGCTGGGCTCGGGCACCGACCCAGCCGAAGGGGCCGCGCTGGGACAGGCCGTGCTCGAGGCGCTGCTCGCGCGGGGCGCGATGACGCTCGCCACCACGCACCACGGAAGCCTGAAGACCTTCGCGCACGAGACCTCCGGAGTGCGGAACGCGTCGATGGCGTTCGACGAGAACACGCTCCGCTCGCTGTTCCGGCTGGTGGTCGGCGTGCCCGGTGGGAGCCGCGCGATTCAGGTGGCGGCGCGCTTCGGAATGCGGTCGGAGGTGCTGGACCGGGCGCGAGCGCTCCTCCCGCAAGGGGAGCGCGACCTGAACCGGCTGATCGAAGAGCTGGGGTGGCTTCGGGAGGAGGCGGTGGCCGAGCGGCGCGCCCTGACCGAGACGCAGTCGAAGCTGCGCGAGCGCGAGGGAGAGCTTCGCGTGGCGCGCGACCGGCTGGAGGTGGAACGGAAGGAGCGGAAGCAGGCCGAGCTGTCCGCGCGCCGCGAGCTCCTGCGCCAGCTGGAAAATCAGATCGACGACTACCGGAAGAAGGTTCGCACCGAGAAGAAGGCGAGCCCGGAGACGCTCCAGGAGGGGCGTGGGCTGGTGAAGGAGATGACGGCCGCGATCGACGCCGAGACCGAAGCGCCCGGAGCCGCGGACCGGGGCGCGCCGGTCACGGTGGCGCACGAAGGGGACCGCATCTACGTTCCCGCGCTCCGGGCCGAGGGCGTAGTGATCTCGGTGCCCGACAAGGACGGCCGCGTCCGCGTGAAGATCGGCTCGGCCACCGCCGTGCTGCCGCTCCGCCAGCTTCGCTCCTCGGTGGATGCGCCGCCGGGGGCCGCGCACGAGGGCAAGGGGCGCCGGGGCGAGGGCCGCGATAAGGGTGATAGGCCCGAGGCGCCGACGTTCACCGGGCCCGACCTGAGCGCGTCGGGGACCGAGGTGGACGTGCGCGGCTTCGAAGCTGACGACGCGGTCCGGGCTGTGGAGCGCTTCATCGAGGACGCCACGGTCGGGGGGATCCAGATCGTGCGGATCATCCACGGCAAGGGAAGAGGGATCCTGCGCGAGGAGATGAAGCGCTTTCTGGCGCAGAACCAGCTCGTGAAGGAATTCCGCCTCGGCGAGAATCGCGAAGGCGGGGCCGGTGTGACCATCGTGACCCTGGACTCGTGAGGACCATGCTCCCGTCGAGCGATGCGAAAGAGCAGATCCGCGAGGCCACCGACATCGTCGCTCTCGTAGGCGAGAAGGTGGCGCTCCGCCGGGCCGGACGTTTGTGGAAGGGGCTTTGCCCGTTCCACGCGGAGCGGACGCCCTCCTTCACCGTGAATCCCGAGCGCCAGTTCTGGCACTGCTTCGGCTGCGGCAAGGGAGGCGACGTCTTCGCGTGGGTGACCGAGATGGAGAAGGTCCCGTTTCCCGAGGCGCTCCAGATTCTTTCGGAGCGCGCGGGGATCGAGCTGCCGCAGCAGGCGCGCGGCCCCGGAGACGCGGCGCGCGACCGGCTCTACCAGGCGAACAACCTCGCCAACGACTACTTCCGGGCCAGCCTGGCCTCCGACGCCGGGGGCGAGGCACGCGCCTATCTCGCGGGAAGGGGATTCGAGGGGGCGATTC
>JBKJXM010000185.1:0-17243 GCA_046716305.1 Candidatus Eiseniibacteriota bacterium | reverse complement strand
CGGGATCCCGGGGGCCCCGGTCCCAGTGCCCTCGCCGCCGGAAGTCACGTACTCGAGCAGGGGCGCGAGTGCCGGATCCACGCGCGCCGACAAGTCGCGCATGACGGCGTGCAGCTCGCGGGCGAGGCCCGCGCGGCGACGGTCCAGCGCCGCGCCCGCGGGGGCGAGGATCGCCTCCCACACGCCCAACTCCTCGTCGGGCGCCGCGGCCCCGCGGTGGGCGCCGCTTCGCCCGCCCTGAATCAGGAGCCGATTCCGCTGCTTCAGCGCGGACGTGTAGTCGCGCAGAAAGCCCACGTAGGCGGGCTCGAGTTGGCAGAGGGCGACGTCCAAAAACCGCCGGCGCTCGGGCACTCCGCCGCCGAACACGGAGACGTCATCCACCGAGAAGTGGACGGTCGGGAAGCGGCCGAGGAGGTCGGTGAGCCGCGCGAGCGCCTCGCCGTCCACCCGCATCTCGCGGGTTCCCTCGCGCGAGCCGCGCGCTATGAGCTCGCGCGTGACGCCTCCGCGCCCTTCCACCACGCCCCGCACCTCGAACGACGCGGCCCCGTTCCGGATCAACTCGCGGTCGCGGGCGCCCCGAAAGGAGCGTCCGAGAGAGAGAAGCACGGCGGCTTCGATCCAGTTGGTCTTGCCCGAGCCGTTTGGGCCCAGGAGAAGCGCGCTGTCCGCGCCGAGGGTGGCGCGCGCCTCTTGGTGATTTCGGAAGTTCCGAAGCTCGAGCGAAAGAAGCCGCACGCGCTCGATCAGCCCGCGAGCCGGAGGGGCATGACGAGACAGAGGAGCCCTTCCAGGGCCGGAGTTCCTTTCGAATCGGCCGGGACAGCCGGCAGGATCAGACCCGCCGTCACGGGCGTGTTCAGCTGGACCGTCACCTCGTCGGCATCGATCGTCCGCAGAATATCGAGCAGGTATCCCGCGTTGTAGCCGATCTCGAGATCCTCGGCGTCGTACCGGACGTCGAGCACTTCATTCGCCTCGCCCTGGTCGGGCGTCTGGACGATGAGCGTCAACTTGTTCCGGGTGATCGCGAACTTGACCTGGCGGGTGAGGTTGTCCGAAAAGACGGAAACGCGGTCGAGCGCGGCGGCCAGCTCGGCGCCCTTCACATTGAGATGCTTGTTGTTGTTCTTGGGGAGCACCTGCTCGTAGTTGGGGAACGGTCCCTCGATCAGCTTGGTCGTGAGGGAGGTCTTTCCCACCGTGAACCGGGCGTGATTCTTGGAAAGCTCGACGTGAACCGGATCCTCGGTCTCTGCGACGAGGCGGTGCAGATGGGTCAGCGCCTTGAGCGGGATGATCACGTCGCCCTTGAGCGCGCCCTTCACGGCACCCGGGTGCTTCAAGGTCGCGCGCGCGAGCCGGTGTCCGTCCGTGGCGACCAGACGGATCTCACCCTCGGAGATCTGCAAGAGCGCGCCGTTCAGCGCGGGACGGGTCTCGTCGGTGGAGACGGCGTAGATCGTCCTCTTGATCATGCGCTCGAGCTGACGCGCGTCAATCGTGAGCGACGTATCGGGCGCCACCGTGACGCGGGCCGGGAATTCCTCGGGACGGATGCAGAGGAACTTGAACCGTCCGGTCTTGCTCCCGATGTTCAGCGTCAGGTCCTTCGCTTCCAGCTTCAGCTCTTCCTTGGGAAGCTTTCGCACCAACTCGAGGAGCTTCTTCGCGGGAACCGTGAGCGCGGACTCCGCCTTGACGTCCGCCATCGCGCGCGTCGTCACGGAGAGATCCAGATCGGTCGCCGTCATCTGGAGCCCTTCGTCCGTGGCCTCCACCAGAATATTGGACAGAACGGGGAGGGTCGTACGGCTGGGAACCGCGCTCGAAATGAGGCCCAAAGCTTGAAGCAACTCCGTCTGGGCGATGGAGCATTTCATGGCCACGTCCTGGGCGATTGTCATGTCTCTAAGTCCCTTTAGATTTTGGTGGTTGCGGTCGCGTCGGGGTGGCTTTGCCTTCGCTCGAAATTATAGGGTTTTGGGAGGCGATCGAACAACAAGAAAGGAGCGCGTTAAGCGCATTGTTTTCCACAGGGTTTGGGGGCTCTAAGACAAATTTGGTTCCGCAAATAGAAGCAGTAGTAGTAGGGGTGGTGGAGGGCGGGGACAGGCAGGAGATAGGTATTTTTAAGCTACTGGGCCGCAAAGGGTTGTGAAGCGATCCCAGACCACGTCGAGGTCGGATTCGGTTGGGGATAAGAGCGACGTTGTCCCCAGCCGTCCCCAGGCGGGTCTTCCGGAGCCTTCGAAGAGGCCTTTGTCCACGCTCCGTCCACACACAAAAAACGAGCGCCGCGGCTGCGACGCTCGTGTGAATCGGAGGCGTGATTCTGGTGCTGCTGCGACAGCGGTGGGGAGGAATCAGGCGTTCACTTGAGCCATCAGCTCTTCCACCACGCCGCGGACTTCGGGATCGTTCGACATGAGGTTCTCGATCTTCTGACACGCGTGGAGCACGGTCGTGTGGTCCCGTCCGCCAAACTTTCCGCCGATGTCCGCGAGAGAGAGGTCGGTCAGGGTACGCACGATGTACATCCCGATCTGCCGGGGAAACGCGATGGTGTCGGTGCGGCGCTTGCCGCGGAGCGATTCCTCGGTCACGTTGAAATGCCGCGCGATCAGGCGCTGGATGTCGTGCACGTCGAAGCGGGCGAGGTCGGGCTTGATCTGGTCGCGGAGCACTTCCTGGGCGAACTCCACGGTCAATGGGCTGTTCGTCAGCTCGGCAAAGGCGAGGAGCCTGGCGAGCGAGCCTTCCAGGTCGCGAATGTTCGACTTGATGTTGCTCGCGAGGAGGAGCGCGATCTCGTTCGGCACGATCCGCCCCTGCAGCTCCGCCTTCTTCTTCACGATGGCGACGCGAGTCTCGAGATCCGGCGGCTGGATGTCGGCCACCACGCCCCAGGTGAAGCGGGAGACCAGCCGCTCTTCCAGTGTGGCCGTCATCGAATTGGGCGGCCCGTCGCTGGTCAGGACGATCTGCTTGTGCGCGTCGTGGAGGGCGTTGAACGTGTGGAAGAACTCCTCCTGCGTCGACTCCTTGCCCGCCAGAAACTGGATGTCGTCGATCAGGAGGAGATCCGCGGAGCGGTAGCGCGCCTTGAACTCGAGAGTCGTGGCGTGCTGGATCGAGTAGATCATCTCGTTCATGAACTTCTCCGCCGAGACAAAGAAGATCTTCGCGTGGCGGCGCTGCGCGCGCACGTGGTGTCCCACGGCGTGCATGAGATGCGTCTTGCCCAGCCCCACGCCTCCGTAGAGGAAGAGCGGGTTGTAGCGCTCGCCGGGGCTCTGCGCCACGGCCTGGCAGACGGCGTGCGCGAACTGGTTCCCGCTCCCCACGACGAACGTGTCGAACGTGTTGTGCGGAACGAGCGAGCTTTCATCCCTGGCGGGGAGCCGTCCGCTCCAGCCGGCCAGAGCGTCCACGCCCGCCGTCGCGGCGACCGCCCTCCCCGAGGGGCCCGTCGCTTCGTAGCCCCCGCGTGCCTGGTCGGTGCTCTCCGGCCTTCCGCTCCAGGCGAACGGCTCGGGCCCATCGTCCTGCCGCACGTGGAACGTCACGCTCAGGGCCTGCCCCGCGACATCGGCGACCGAGGATTCGATCAGCCCGCGGTAGTACTGCTCCAGCCAGTCGACGTAGAACTGGCTCGGCACCTCCAGCACCAGCCCGCCGTTCAGCTCGAGCGGCCGAAGCGATCGGAACCAGGTTTCATAGGTCTGAGGCGAGGTGCTGTCCTGGATCCTTCCGAGCGCACGTTCCCAAAGATCGATGGCCGCTTTTTCGATCATGTCCCTATCCCCACCTTCCCACATCCACTCCACGCACTATCCACATACTTATCCACAAAACAACCGGGGCGTAACGGATTGCGTGTGGCTCCGTTACGCCCCATAAACACTCAGGGTACGCGATGTCGGGCAACGCGTCGCTCAAAGCATTTCGACTTTCGTAGGTGGCGTGCTTCGCGCGCCGAGGGAAGAGGTAGCTCGACAGACGCGAGCCGCGAACGAGGGTCTCTTCGTCTGGCGTCTGTCGAGGGTCGGAATTTACGTCCGGTCGGAAAGCCGCGCAACGAAATTCTTGGCGACGGCCTCGCCTTGACCCGTCGCGGCCCGTCCAGTAGACTCCCCGACTCGCGTTGAACGCAAGATAACCCATTCAAACAGAGGCATTCCGACAGTGAAGCGCACGTTCCAGCCGCACAATCGCCGCAGAAAGAAGGTCCACGGCTTCCGCGAGCGCATGAGCACGCGCGGCGGCCGGGCGGTGTTGAAGCGCCGCCGCGACCGGGGCCGCAAACGTCTCACGGTCTGACGCGGCCACACTCGGCGACTTGCGCATGGCCAGCGGGGCCTCGACTCGGGATGGCCGTCTCCGCTCGGGGTGGCAATTTCGCGAGGTGTACCGCTCCGGCAGCTCCATCCACGGAAATCTGATGACGCTGGTCAGTCTTGGGAAGCCCGACGACCGCGGCCGCATCGCGTACGTGGCGAGCCGGAAGGTCGGCCCCGCCGTGCGCCGCAACCGGGCGAAGCGACTCCTGCGCGAGGGCTTCCGCCGCCTTCCCGCGGCGCGCCGCGATGAGGCACGCTGGCGCATCTGGATCGCGCGGGCTGCCTGCTCGCGCTCGACCGCCGGGGTCGTGGCCGCGGAGATGGCTCTGCTCGTGAGCCGCGAGCGCCCCACGAAATGACCGCCGCCGCCGTCGCCGGCCGCGCGATCCGCGAGGGTTTCGGCCTCCGCCTCGTCGTGTCGCTCCTCGTGCGCGCCTACCGCTTCCTGGCCGTCCCTGTGCTGCCGAAGGCCTGCCGCTTCTACCCCTCGTGCTCGTCGTACGCCGAGGAAGCGCTCCGAAAGCACGGCTTCTTCCCGGCCCTGGTCCTCATCGTCCGGCGCATCGCGCGCTGCCATCCGTTCCACCCCGGAGGCTACGACCCCGTCCCGTAAGGACGAGGCCTATCCATGGATCGAAGAACCCTGCTGGCCGTCATCCTGATCATGGGCGTGCTGCTGCTCGACCAGGTGCTCTGGTCGCGCTGGACACGGTCGCGGCAGCCCGCGCCGCCTCCCGGAACGGGCGCCCCGGCTGCTCCCGGCACATCGGCGACGGCGCCGGGAGCCCCGCGATCCCCCGGGGATTCGGCAGCGATGCGCGCCGCCGCGGCCGAATCGGTCTTTGCCGGCCGCGCCGTCGTCCCTCCGGTCGACTCCTCGTTGGCGGCCTCGCGCCTGGCCGGCGCGGGCGTGGGCGAGGGCGGCGAGCCCCTGATCGCGGCGCGCGTGCCCGCGGCGCCGGCCGTGCGCGAGTCGCTCGCGACCAGCCAGTTCCGCGCGTCGTTCACCGGCGCGGGAGGCGCCGTCTCCTCGTGGGTAATACCGGCGTACGAGGATCCGCGCACGAAGGCGCCGGTGGATCTGGTGCCGCGAGGGGAGACGGCCATGCACGTCTCGGTCGGGACCCCCGGCGTCTCGTACGACTTCACGAACGCGCCCTTCCGGAAGACCGGCGGGAGCTCGGGCGAGGGATGGCTCTCGTTCAGCGCGCAGGACTCGAGCGGCATCCGCGTCACCAAGACCTACCGCCTGGGGAACGACCCGAACCTGCTCGACGTGGAAGTGCGGGTGGCTGCCCCGGCGCACCTGGGTCCGATTCGCTACCGGATCGGCTGGGCCAATCCGCTACCCGCGACCGAGCTGAACACGCGCCCCGAGGAGCGCCCCGCGGTGGCCTACCTGGGCACGAAGCTCGAAGCGGTGGACGTGCGGAAGATCGCGAAGGATGGGACCAAGCGGCTCCAGGGAAACGTCCGCTGGGCCGCACAGCGGAACAAGTACTTCGTCGCCACGGTCATTCCCGACTCCGCGAGCATCCCCGAGGTGGTCTTCCAGCAAGGGCGCGAGAAGTTCCCCATCGCCTGGCTCGCGGGCACGGCGGCGCCCGGGACCGAGGTGGTGCGCCACAGCAGGCTGTACGCGGGGCCCATCCACTACGAGACCCTGGTCCGGATCGGCGCCGGACTCGAGGAGCTGGCGAATCTCGGATGGAAGTGGATCGTGCCGGTGAGCGCGCTGCTCCTCAAGTGCCTCGTGCTGTTCCACAAGGTGATCCCGAATTACGGCGTCGCGATCATCCTCGTGGCCCTTCTCACGAAGATCGTCTTCTACCCGCTCACGCAGTCCAGCCTTCGCACCATGAAGGTGATGCACCGGCTCCAGCCGGAAGTGAACGCGCTCCGGGAGAAGCACAAGAAGGATCCGGCCAAGATGAACCAGGCCATGATGAACCTGTACAAGGAGCACAAGGTGAACCCGATGGGCGGGTGCCTCCCGATGCTCCTGCAGCTCCCGGTCTTCCTCGCCCTCTACCAGGTCCTGCTGCACTCGATCGAGCTGCGCTCCGCCGGCTTCGTATGGTGGATCAAGGACCTCTCGGCGCCGGACCTGGTCGGGTACATCGGGGGCTTCCCGATCCACGTGCTGCCGATCATCATGACCGGGAGCACGTTCCTCCTCCAGTCGCAGACCCCGGTCGATCCGCGGCAGGCTTTCATGATGTACCTGATGCCGCTCATGATGCTGTACATCATGTATAGTTTGCCCTCGGGCGTTATCATTTACTGGACGGTGAACAACCTCGCTTCGGCACTGCAGCAATATCTGGTCAACGTCGCCGAGGACCGGAAAATGGCGGCGCACACTTGAGACCCGGACAGCACGGAAAACTCCGATGAGCGACGGCAACGGCATCCATATCGAAGGTGAAACGTTCCAGGACGCGATCGCGGCGGCATCCGCCCAGCTGGGCCTCCGCTCGACGGAGCTGGGCATCGAGATCATCGACCCCGGCGCTTCGGCGGAATCGAGCACCGGCTACCGACCGGTGCGCATCCGCGCGTGGCAGCGCGATCCGGACGCCTCGGCCGACGGACTCCGCAAGCCCGCCCCGGGGGCCCCGCGGCGGGCGTCTTCCGGCTATGACGACCGCGGCGGACGGGATCGCGGCGCCCGCCGGCCGGCGCCGGTCAGCTACGGACCGCCGCCTCCGCCCATGGATCCCGAGAAGATCACTCCCGAGCTGGTCGCCGACGTGCGCGACCTCGCCGAGGGGATCATGGAGCACATGGAATTTCCGGCCACGGTGGACGCGGAGAAAACCCGCCACGGAATCCGCGTCGCGGTGAACGCGGGCGAGCGTGACCAGTATCTGATCGGCCCCGAGGGCGAGACCCTCGCGGCGCTCCAGCACCTGCTGGGCCGAATGATCCGCGCGCGCATGCCCGAGGAGGCGCCGCCCCGCCTGGAAGTGGACGTGGCCGGCTATCGCGACCGTCAGATCGAGGCGCTGCGGGAGATGGCGCGCGAGCTGATCGAGACGGCCAAGAGCTCGGACGACGAGGTGACCACCGAGCCGCTACCGGCCAGCGAGCGCCGCATCGTGCACCTGGAAGTGGCCGAGGTCCCCGGCATGGAGACCGTGACGATCGGCGACGGGCACTACAAGCGCGTCGTCATCCGCCGCGGCTCCGCCAGCCACGCCGCCGCGCCGCCCAGCAACGGGTGAGCGGGGCCGGACAGGCATGACGGCCGGTGGCAGACGATACGATCGTAGCGCCGGCGACGGCGCCAGGCGAAGCGGCGGTCGCCCTGGTCCGCTTGAGCGGCCCGGGCGCGCTCGGCATCGCGGCGCGCCACTTCAACGGTAAGCGCTCTCCCGAAGAGACTCCCTCCCACCGAATTCTCCACGGCCGGTTCCACGATGGCGCCGGCGCTCCCATCGACACCGTACTGCTCTCCGTGTTCCGCGCGCCCCATTCCTACACGGGCGAGGACGTCGTGGAGATCTCCTCGCACGGCGGCGCCGCGGTGCCGGCCGCGATCTTCGAGATTCTCGTGCGCGCGGGCGCTCGGCCGGCCCGCCCCGGCGAGTTCACCGAGCGCGCCTTCCGAAACGGGAAGCTGGACCTGGCGCAAGCCGAGGCGGTGGCCGCGTTGGTGCGCGCCCGCTCGGACAGCTCGGCCCGCGCCGCGCGCGACGCCCTGGGCGGCGCCCTGTCGCGCCGAATCGAACAGCTGGACAGAGCGTTGATCGAGCTCCTGGCCGAGGTGGAAGCGCGCATCGATTTTCCCGCCGAGACGGGTGAGCCGCTCGATGGAGCCGCGCTCGCCGGCCGTTGCGCGGCGATCGCGTCCGAGGTCAGCGGCTGGCTCGAGGGGCTTCCGGGCGCGCGCCGGCGGGAAGCCGGCGTCTCGGTGGTGCTCGCGGGTCCTCCCAACGTAGGAAAGTCGAGCCTCCTGAACGCGCTGGTGGGATACGACCGCGCCATCGTGAGCGACACTCCGGGCACGACGCGCGACACCGTCGAAAGCTCGATCTGGCTCGACGGCGTTGAGCTTCGCATGGTGGACACCGCGGGGCTCCGGTCGAGCCTCGATCCGATCGAGCGGCTGGGTACGGAGCGGGCGGCGCTCGCCTTGTCGCGCAGCGATCTCGCCGTGGTCGTGCTCGACCGCTCGGCGCCCCAGGCGAGCGTGGATGCGCTGGCCGAAGTGCGGCGCGCGGCGGATGGTGGCACGGGTGGCATGCTCACGGAGGAGGCGCCGGTGGTGGTGGCGTGGAACAAGGCGGATCTGGCGCGGGATACGTCAGGGTCGGTTGGTGTGTCGGGAGCGTCGCGGCCCGCGGCGTGGGCCGGGACCGCCCTCGCTGGAACGCGGATCCTCGCGGAGGTCGAGACGGTCGCGATCGAGCCTATGGGAGCGGCTCCGCTCCGCGCCGCTCTCCGCGAGGCGCTCTCCTCGGTGCTGTCCGGCCACGCGGGAGCGGAAGTCCCGACCACCAGCGCCCGCCAGGAAGCCCTTCTCGCCGAGGCGCACGCCGCGCTCCGCCGGGCGGAGGAGGCTCTCCGCGCCGACGATTCCTACGACCTGGTGGCGCTCGATCTCACCGATGCCCGACGCGCGCTCGGCGAGATCGTGGGGCGCGGCGTGGATCAGGAAGTCGTGGCCGCGATCTTCTCCCGCTTCTGCATCGGGAAATGAGCCGCGCCGAGAACGGAGAGCGCGCGGACAACCGCGCGGCGCGGGGCCGCTTTCCTCTGCTCGTCATCGGCGCGGGGCATGCGGGGTGCGAAGCCGCGTGCATCGCGGCCCGCATGGGAGTTGAGGTGGGCCTGGTCACGATGAGTCTCGATTCGATCGCCCACATGCCGTGCAATCCCGCGATCGGCGGACTTGCCAAGGGGCACCTGGTCCGCGAGATCGATGCATTGGGCGGCCTCATGGGGCGAATGGCCGACCGCGCCGGCATCCAGTTCAAGATGCTAAACCGCGGACGCGGCCCCGCGGTCTGGTCGCCGCGGGCTCAGGAGGACAAGGCCCTCTACCGCTCGATCGTCCGCGAGCATCTCGAATCCACGCCCGAGATCACGATTCTCATGGCGCAGGTCGTCTCCTTCGTGGTGCGCGACGGCGCCATTCACGGGGTTCAAACGGCGGACGGCGCGATCATCGAGGCCTCGGCCGTGGTGGTCACGCCCGGGACGTTCTTGAACGGGCTCCTCCACGTCGGGGACAAGAGCGTCCCCGGCGGCCGCGTCGGCGAGGCGCCGTCGCGGGGCCTCTCCGACTGCCTCATGGATCTCGGCTTTACGCTCGTACGGCTGAAGACGGGCACGCCGCCCCGCATTCATCGCGACTCGATCGACTTCTCGGGATGCGTCGAGCAGCCCGGCGACGATCCGCCTCGGCCGTTCTCGCACTTCACCGACTCGCTTTGCGCGGAGCAGATCCTCTGCCACCTCACGGGCACGACCGCGGCAACGCACGACCTGATCCGTGCGAATCTCCACCAGTCGCCTCTCTACACTGGAAAGATCCGCGGCATCGGCCCGCGCTATTGCCCCTCGGTCGAAGACAAGGTCGTGCGCTTCGCGGAAAAGCCGTCGCACCAGGTTTTCCTCGAGCCGGAGGGACGGACCACCCACGAGTACTACGTGAACGGACTATCCACGAGCCTCCCCGAGGACGTTCAGCGGGCGATGCTGAAGACGGTCCCGGGACTCGAGAACTCGGAGCTCCTCCGAACCGGCTACGCGGTCGAATACGATTTCGTCCCGCCGACGCAGCTCCGACCGACTCTGGAGACAAGACCGGTTCGTGGGCTCTACCTGGCGGGACAGATCAACGGAACGTCGGGCTATGAAGAGGCCGCGGCCCAAGGGTTGATGGCCGGAATCAACGCGGCCCTCAAGCTAAGCGGACGTGAGCCCTTCACGCTCGGCCGTCATGAGGCATATATCGGTGTGTTGATTGACGATCTAGTAACCAAGGGAACCGAGGAGCCGTATCGCATGTTCACGTCCAGCGCCGAGCATCGGCTGCTCTTGCGGCAGGATAACGCTCCGGAGCGCCTGGCGCGCCACGCGCGCGCGCTCGGGACGCTCACGCCGGAGGAGCTGATCCGCCTCGACGGGAGGGTGGCCGCGCGAGGCGAGGCGCTTCGGATCGTTCGCTCGCTCGGGACCACCGCCGGCGGTGACACGGCCGCGCTGTCCGCGCGTCCCGACCTTGCCGCTCTCGGCCCCGAGGCGCTAGAGTCAGCGCTCGTCGAGATCCGATACGAGGGGTACATCGGGCGGCAGACGAGGGCCGTCGAGCGCGCCTCGCGAAACGAGCACCTCGCGCTCAGCGACGAGATCGCGAGCCAGCCGCTCCAGGGCCTCTCGCGGGAGGGTCATGAAAAGATCAGGCGCTTCAAGCCGGCGACCGTGGGCCAGGCGGCGCGGCTCCCAGGCTTTTCTCCGGCCGATGTGGCCGTGCTCATAATCTACGCGGAGCGAGAACGCCGGCGTGTCGGTGCCCAATCTCCCGCCTGAGCTGATCCCGGACTACAGGAGATTCGAGGAGTCGCTCAGCCGCGCTTCGCTTCCCCCGGGGGCACCGGAGAAACTTCGTGAGTACGGGCGCCTCCTCTACGAGAAGTCCGCCGGCCTCTCCCTCATCGCCAAAAGTGATCGCCCGCGCCTGTTTACGCGGCACATCCTCGACTCCCTGAATGCCCTCTCGCTGTTTCCCGAGCCGCCGGACTCCGCCCTCGACATCGGCAGCGGAGGCGGCCTGCCCGGGATCCCACTCTCAATCGCGTGGCCGGAGGCCCGCGTCGTCCTCCTCGAGTCCCGGGAGCGAAAGTCGGGATTCCTCGAGCACGCGGTCCGGTCGCTCCGCCTGACCAACGCCCGCGTCGTCTGTGCCCGCCTCGAGGACCACGCCTCCATCTGGACCGGCGACGCGGTCGCGTCCGTCTTCGTGCGTGCGCTGGGCGATCTCCCCACCGTCCTGTCCCACGCCTCCCGCGCAATGCGAGACGGTGCCCGATGGGTCTACTTCCTAGGGGACCGGCTCGAGGCCGACGCCCTGGGCGAAGCCGACCTGGACCGCTGGCGCCCCGAGATCGCCACGGGCACCTACGGCGGCCGCCTCCTCACCGGTCGCTACGACAAGGAAGCGCAGCCACGAAGTTGAGCCCTCGGGACCGCAACCGGCTGACTCGACGGAGGGAGAACCAGGAAAGTGGAAGAGCCCCGCCCATGTTTCACGTGAAACATGGCCCCAACCGGCAGCAAAATAGTCAGATACCCCGACGATCCCGAAACTAAGTCGAAGCTTCGGGTCGAGCGTGGGCCGGGGAGCGGTAAAGGGAATTTACCGGTCGAGTGGAGCTGCCACGAGCGAAGCGAGCAAAGGCGGCGTCTCACCTTCGCCAGGCGAATTGCCTTTTCCCGCTCCCCGGGGTTGTTGGCAGAAACGCGACTTAGTTTCGGGGCCTCCGGCATATCTAACCTGTTTACAGTCACATACCGCCACGTTTCACGTGAAACATAGAAACCATTTGTCTGATCCCGCACTTCTCCACTACACTGCGGCTCCCCGATACAACTGACGCCGAATCCGGGTTCGCTGGGACAGGGTGGTGGGAGAGGGATGCCAAGGACGGTAGCAGTTGCCAATCAGAAGGGCGGCGTCGGCAAGACGACCACGGCGGTAAATCTGGCCGCCGCCCTCGCGCTCGCGAAAAAGCGCACGCTCCTGATCGACCTCGATCCCCAGGGCAACGCCGGCAGCGGGCTGGGCCATCCTGCCGTCAAGATCAGCCGCGGGATCTACGACGTCCTCACGTCGGGCGCATCCATTCGGGACGTAGTCCTGGCCACCGAGGTCCCCGGCCTGTCGCTGGTCGGCTCGGGTCAGCGCCTCGTCGGCGCGGAGGTGGAGCTGGCGTCAGCGGACCGACGAGAGTACCGGCTCAAGGAATCTCTCCGGGACATTGAGGACGATTACGACTTCATCCTCATCGACGCCCCGCCGTCGCTCGGCTTCCTCACTCTCAACGCGCTGACCGCCGCGAAGTCCGTCCTGGTCCCCGTGCAATGCGAGTATTACGCGCTCGAGGGTTTGAGCCATCTGCTGGGAGCCATACGCCTGGTGCAGCAGGGGTTGAATCCAGAGCTTCAGATCGAAGGCGTGCTTCTGACGATGTACGACCACCGCCTGAACCTCTCGCAGCAAGTGCTCGAGGAGACGCGGCGCTTCTTCGCTGAGCGGGTCTATCGCACTGTCATTCCGCGGAACGTTCGCCTCAGCGAGGCGCCGAGCTTTGGGAAACCCGTCGTGGTCTACGACCCGCTATGCGCTGGCTCGACCAGCTACATGAATCTCGCTAGGGAGGTGCTCGATCGTGGCTAGAAAGGCGCTTGGTCGTGGACTTGAGGCACTGATTCCCGCGGGGGTCGAGCGGGAGGTGTCGATCGTTCCGGGCGGGAAACAGCAAGATTCCCGCTCCGGGGACATTCAACACGTCCTGCTCGCGAAGATCGTCCGGAACCCCGCCCAGCCGAGGACCCAGTTCGAGCCCGGCGCCATCCGCGAGCTGGCCGCCTCCATTCGCGAGCGCGGCGTCCTTCAGCCGGTCCTTCTCCGCCCCGCGGGCGACGGCTTCCAGCTTGTCGCGGGCGAACGGCGCTTCCTCGCCGCGCGCGAGGCGGGGTTCAACACAATCCCCGCGATCATCCGGCCCCTTACCGATCGCGAGTCGCTCCTGATCGCGCTCATTGAGAACATCCAGCGCGAGAATCTCAACCCGATCGACGAGGCTCGTGCATACTACCGTCTGGCAACCGAGTACGGTCTTCAGCACGAGGAAATCGGCCAACGCGTCGGAAAGGACCGTTCTACTGTTTCCAACACCATTAGATTCAACAACTTGCCTCAAGAGGTGCAGGCCCTGATGGAGTCCGGCTCCCTCAGCGCCGGCCACGGGAGGGCCCTCCTCTCGCTGTCCACGCCGAAGCAGCAGACCGATCTCGCCGCCACGGCCGCCTCCCACGGCTGGTCGGTCCGCGACCTGGAAGAACGGATCCGGCGATCGGGCGCCCCGCGCGTGGCCCGGAGCCGCCGCACGCCGCGCCGCGCCTTTTCCGCGGAGCTGATGGCTGTCGAAGACGAGCTCATGCGGGTGATCGGCGCCAAGGTCCGGCTCACCCGGCGACGGGGCGGGTCGGGGAGCATCCTGATCGAGTACCATAATGAGGAAGAGCTCGATCGGCTCCTGACGATGCTCCGGGAGCTGGCGCCCAGCACCCACTGAAAAACGCGATCCCCAGACGAGATTGTGGATAACTCGCCGAAATCGGTGGAAAACGCGGCAACATCCGGTGTTCTAATCTGTTGCCTAGCCGCTTCCGATGGGCGCGCTGCCGGTTATGCACAGTAATCGTACGCGGCATACGGACGCGGGTTTTCGTAGAAAGGGGCGCCAACCGGGGGCTCCGGACCACCGAATCCACACACTCCATCAACCGGGGACTGAATAAATGACGCAGACCACAGCACCGAATGACGTGCGGCTGCTCGAAGACCTGAGCGCTGCCCGCGGGGCCATCCTGACCGAGCTGCGCAAGGTGATTGTCGGTCAGGACGACGTCGTGGAGCAGCTTCTCACTGTTCTATTCGCGAACGGCCACTGCCTGATCGTCGGCGTGCCGGGCCTGGCGAAGACCCTCCTGGTTTCGACCCTGGCCACGATCCTCGATCTCAAGTTCAGCCGCATCCAGTTCACGCCCGACCTGATGCCTTCGGACATCACCGGCACCGAGATCCTCGAGGAAGAGGTGGGCACGGGACGCCGCGGATTCAAATTCATCCACGGGCCGATCTTCGCGAACGTGGTCCTCGCCGACGAAATCAACCGCACACCGCCCAAGACGCAGGCGGCGCTCCTCCAGGCGATGCAGGAGTACCGCGTCACCGCCGGCGGCGTGACCTATCCGCTCTCGCTCCCGTTCTTCGTGCTCGCGACGCAGAATCCGATCGAGTTCGAAGGCACCTATCCGCTCCCGGAAGCCCAGCTCGACCGCTTCATGTTCCACATCTCGGTCGGTTATCCGAGCGACGCGGAAGAGCGGCAGATCGTCACCAACACGACCAGCGCGTACGAGGCCCATCCGAAAACGATCCTCTCGGTGGAGCGCATCCTCGAGCTGCAGCACCTGGTGCGGCGCATCCCCGTCTCCGAGCACGTGGTGGCCTACGCCGTCCGGCTGGCGCGCGCCTCCCGCCCGGGCGACGGCGCCGCGCCGTTCATCCGCGACTGGGTGTCGTGGGGCGCGGGTCCGCGCGCCGCGCAATA
This sequence comes from Candidatus Eiseniibacteriota bacterium, assembly GCA_046716305.1. GTDB lineage: Bacteria > Eisenbacteria > RBG-16-71-46 > SZUA-252 > SZUA-252 > DASQJL01. The sequence goes on along the minus strand of JBKJXM010000185.1, from coordinate 2,548 downwards.
TCTGGTTCTGGGTGCGAAGGCGCGCGCCGCGCTGGCCGGGCGTCCCACGCCCAGCGCCGACGACGTGAAGGCGGTCGCGCCCTCCGTGCTCCGGCACCGGATCATCCCGAACTTCACCGCGGAGGCGGACGGCATCTCCAGCCTCGACATCGTCGCCAAACTCCTCGAAGCCACGCCGAGCGTCGACGGCAAGCGCTCCTAGCCCGGCCGATCCGTGAGCCAGGAGCGCATGCGTCTTCTCGATCCGCACTTCGTGTCGAAGCTTGCCCGCCTCGACCTGAAGGCGCGGCTCGTCGTGGAAGGATTTCTGACCGGGCTGCACCGGAGCCCGTACCACGGCTTCAGCGTGGAATTCGCCGAGCACCGCCAGTACATGCCCGGCGATCCGCTCCGGCACCTGGACTGGAAGGTCCTCGCCAAGTCGGACCGGAAGTACCTGAAGCAGTACGAGGAGGAGACCAATCTCCGGTCGTCCCTCCTGATCGACACGAGCGCGAGCATGGGCTACGGCTCGCGCGGGCTCACCAAGCTCGACTACGCGCGCCAGCTCGCCGCCGCGCTCGCCTATCTCATGCTGACCCAAAACGACGCCGTGGGCATGTACGCCTTCGCATCGGGCCGCGGCGAGCAGATCCCGGCGCGATCCACGATGGGGCATCTCCGGCCTCTTCTTCTCCTGCTCGATAAGCTCGTCCCCGGAGGCGGGACCGACTTCACCGCCTCGCTCCATTCGCTCGCCGAGCGGCTCACCCGGCGCGGCCTGGTGGTGATCCTGTCCGACCTGCTCGACGATCCGGAGCGGATCGCCCAGGCGATCCATCATTTCCGCCACAAGAAGCACGAGGTCCTCGTCTTCCACATCCTCGATCCTCTGGAGGTCTCGTTCGACTTCGAGCGCGAGGCGGTCTACGTGGATCTGGAGAGCGGCGAGCGGATCACCACCCGGCCGCAGGAATTGCGCGGCGACTACCGCGAGCGGGTTCGCGCGTGGCGCGAGCAGATGCGGCAGTTCTGCGTCGAGAAACGGGCCGACTACGTCCCGCTGACCACGGATCAGCCGTACGACCGCGCGCTGCTCGAGTACCTGTCGAAGCGCGCGCGGCTCCTGTGATCGGCCGCTGACGGTGCCGACCCTCTCCTTCCTGAACCCGGCATTTCTGTGGGCGCTTCCGGCCGCGTCGCTCCCGATCCTCATCCATCTGCTGAGCCGGCGCCGTCTTCCCGAGGTCCCGTTTCCGACGACACAGTTTCTGCGCGCGCTTGAGCCCCGGGAGATCCGCCGGCTCCGCCTGCGCGAAATCTTGCTTCTCATCCTTCGCACGCTGGCGCTCTTGATCCTCGTCTTGGCCTTTGCGCGCCCCACCGTCACGCCGAGCGGCGCGGTCACGCACGCGGCGGCAGCGGTCGGGATCCTGCTCGACGATTCGGAGAGCATGGCCGCGCTGGACGACCACGCGAGGCCCCGCATGGAGGGCGCGATCGCGCGCGCCCTCGCGATCACCAATGCCGCGCGTCCGGGAGACGAGCTGTACCTGGCGCGCGCCACGCGGCCGGGCGAGGCCGAGTCGGATCGAGCGCGCGACCGCGTGAGGCTCAAGCGAACAATCGAGGGGATCGAGGCGCAGCCGCTTCCGGCGCGTCTCGAGGGCTCGCTTCACCCGCTTCGGCTGGCGCTCCAGCGGAGCGCCCTTCGCGCGCGCGAGCTGTACGTGATCACGGACCTCCAGCGCGCGAGCGTCACGCCCGCGGCGCGGCGCGACCTGATCGAAGCCGCGCAGAGCGGCATCCGCGTCATCCTTCTCCCTGTCACCGAGGGGCGGACGCCGAACCACGCCTTCCTCGCGGTGGATCCGGTGATTCGCCCCGGGCCCGAGGGGCGCGGGCTCGAGATGCGCGCGCGCCTGGCCAACTACGCGGACGGCCCCAGCGACCGTCTCGCGCTCCGCGTGCGGCAGGGGGACGCCCTGATCGGAGGGGGAGACGCCACGCTTCGGGCGGGGGAGACGCGCTGGGTCTCGATGCCGCTCGAATCGAGAGCCGCCGGGGAAGGAGCGATTCCGGTGATCGCCGAGTCGGACGCCGACGCGCTCCCGACCGACGACCGCTGGTACGCGGTGCTGGGCGCACCCCGTCATCTCCGCGTGCTCCGGATCGCCGAGCCGCGGTCCGGCGCGCCTCCGCCGCGCTACGCGGCGCTCGCGCTCGATCCCGGAGGCAACGGGGCTTCCGGCTTCGCCGTCGAGACCACCGGACCGAACGCGCTTCTCGGGCTGAACCGCACGCGCGCGGACGTCGTGCTGCTGGATGACGTGGCCTCCCTCTCGGCCGACGCCGAGGCGCGGCTCAAGCGCTACGTGCGCGAGGGGGGAGGGCTGGTCGTTGCGCTGGGGCCGCACGCCGATCCCGATTACTACACGAGCCGACTCTTTCCGGGGCTCGTGGATCTGACGCTGGCCCAGCCGGAGCGCGCGGCCGAGGGTTCGACCTTCGAGCTTCGCGCGCGGCTTCCAGGGCATCCGGTGCTCGAGGGACTCACCCTGGGGGTGGG
>JBKJXM010000184.1:0-11151 GCA_046716305.1 Candidatus Eiseniibacteriota bacterium | reverse complement strand
GGTTGTCCTGGTCGCGCGGAGCGCCGAGCCGCTCCGGGCGCTGGCCGCCGAGATCGCCGCGGCTGGCGGCCAGGCGCACGCCGTTCCCTGCGACGTGGCTCGCTCCGAGGACTGCGCACGCGCCGTGGAGGAGGGCGTGCGGCGGTTCGGCGGCCTCGACGCCCTGGTGAACAACGCTGGCGTGGGCTACATGCGAACCCTGCGCGAGGCCACCGACGAAGAGATCGGGCGCCAGCTCGACGTGAACTATCTCGGGACGGTGCGGATGACACGGGCCGCGCTCCCCGCGCTCCTCCAGCGGCGCGGGGCGGCGATCGTCAACGTCTCCTCCCTGGCCGGGCGGATCGCCCCCCCCTATTACGGCTACTACAGCGCGACCAAGTTCGCCCTCGCCGGACTCACCGAATCGTGGCGCCGCGAGCTTCGTCCCCGCGGTATCCGGGTCACGCTGCTTCTTCCCGCGGCCGTCGAGACTCCGTTCCTCGAGCGCGCCGGCCGCTCGCGCGCGGTGGGCGTGGGTCCGGCCGGGGTCGTGCTCCGGCCCGAGCGGGTGGCCGGAGCGATCCTGAACGCCCTGCGCCGGAACCCCGCGGACATCTACGTGCCTTTTTGGAACCGCGGCCTCGCCTGGCTCAATCTCGTTCTCCCCGGCATTTCCGACCGCCTCGTGAACGCTTTCTTCCGGTATCCTGGGAAAGAGCGATGACCCAGCCCTACTCGGATTCTTTCGGCGACACGGACGACGCCCCCGCCGCCTGGCGGCGGATCGGCAAGGATGGCGGCGCTTCGTCGCGCAGGAAGCGCGTGGCGCTCAGCCTTTCCGGCGGCGGTCTCACCGGCGCCTACTACGAAATCGGCTGCCTCGCCGCGCTGGACGACTTCCTCGGCTTCGATTTCTCCTCGACGGGATTCGACATCTACATCGGCGTGAGCGCGGGCGCCTCGGTCGCGGGTCTCCTGGCCAAGGGAATCCCGGTGCGGCGCATCTACTGGGCGCTCCTCACCAACTCCGACCCGTCGCTCCAGTTCACCCGCGGCGACATGTACGACGTGAACCGCTGGGCCATTCTGCTCTCCGCGCTCAATGTCGGGGGTTCGGTGCCGGGCTACTTCGTGAACTGCCTGAGGACCCGCACCCCGCCGACGCCGTTCGAATTCATGCACTACGTGGAGGCGCGGCTCCCGGCGGGGGTCTTCGCGCTGGACAACTACCAGAGGTTTTTCTCCAAGATCCTCGAGGCGAACGGCAAGACCGACTCGTTCGCCGACATCGAGCGGGAGCTCTACATCCCGGCGACCGATCTGGATCTCGGGACGCGCCGAGTCTTCGGGGCATCGGAAAACGAGACGGTGCCGCTTTCGCACGCGGTCGCGGCCTCGTCGGCTATCCCGCTCTTCTTCCGCCCGTTCCAGGTGGAAGGGCGGGACTACATCGACGGCTCGACGGGAAAAGTGGCCCATCTGGATCTCGCGCTCAAGGCGGGAGCCTCGACCATCCTGATCATCAATCCGCTCGTGAACATCTCGAACGACCAGGAAGCGGTCTGCATCCCGCGCCGCGACGGAAAGCCCGCGCGCATCCGCGAGAAGGGGATGTCGTTCATCCACGACCAGGCCTCGCGCATCGAGACCCGCGTGCGCCTGGACGGGGAGATCCGCCGCTACCAGAATGAGTTTCCGGAGGTGAAGATGTACCGGATCGAGCCCTCGTGCAGCGAGGTGATCCTGTTCCTCCATAATATGATGAGCGTGCAGGAGCGCGAGGCGGTCCTCCGCTACGGGTACACTTCCATGACGTCGATCCTGAAGCGCCGCCGGGCCGTGATCCAGGAGCTGATGCAGTTCCACGGCCTGAATCCCCCCGACGAGGCGCTCGCGGGAGGCTAGGCCGGCCCCGCCCGGACGCCGGCCCGGCAGTCCGCCTGAGAGTCGCGAGAGAGCACATGGCACTTCATCCCATCCACCAGCGCCTGGTCCGCGGCGAGCTAATACTGTTAGACGGCGCGCTCGGCACCGAGCTCGAGCGCCGCGGCGCCGCGGTCCCGCTTCCGCTCTGGAGCGCGCAGGCGCTCCTCGACGCTCCGGACACCGTGCGGCAAATCCACGAGGAGTACGCGCGGGCGGGCGCCGACGTCCTCGCCACCGCCACGTTCCGCACCACGCCGCGCGTCATGCGGAAGGCGGGGCGACCGGAGTCGGACGCGGACCGGCTCACCGAGCTGGCGGTGCGTCTCGCGGCCGAGGCCCGCGCCCGCGCGGGCTCGGGGCAGGGGCGCGACGTGTGGATCGGGGGATCGGTCGCGCCGCTGGAGGACTGCTACCGCCCGGAGGACGCGCCCCCGCGGCGCGAGATGGAGCGCGAACACGACGACCAGGCTGCGCGGCTGAAGCGCGCCGGCGCGGAGCTTCTCCTGCTCGAGACGATGAACACGATCGAAGAGGCGATGGCCGCGGGGCGCGCCGCGCGGAGCACCGGCCTCCCGTTCACCGTCAGCTTCGTCTGCAAGAGCGGGAGCGCTCTCCTCTCGGGAGAGTCGCTCGCCGACGCGGTGCGCGCGGTGGAGCCGCTCGAACCGCTCGCCATCCTCGTCAACTGCACGCCGCTCTCCGAGACCGCCGCGTGCCTCGACACGATGAGCCGGGCCACGCAGATTCCGATCGGCTGCTACCCCAACGCGGGCTCGGTCGGCCCGGATGGGGCGTGGAGCTTCGACGCGTCGGTCACGCCGGAGCGCTTCGCCTCCTTCGCGGGGGAGTGGACACGTCACGGGGCGCAGCTGATGGGCGGCTGCTGCGGCACCACCCCCGAGCACATCCGCGCGCTTCGCGAGGCGCTCCCGTCGGTTCTGGTCGAGTGACGGCGGCCGAAGCGCTCCGGCCTGCCGCGAGCGCCATCCTCATCTCCCGCGCCGGCGGACTCCGGGTTCTCTGGGTCCGGCGCTCCGAGGAGAATCCGTTCCTGGGCGGCTTCCACTCGTTTCCGGGGGGCCGCTACGCCCAGGAGGATGGGCCGCTGAACGGGGATGCGGACAGGAACATGCTCACCATGGCGCGCTGCGCTGCGCGCGAGACGTTCGAGGAGACTGGACTCCTTGTCGGCTTTTTGGGCACCCCTCCCACGATCGAGGAGCAGCGCGGCCACCGCAAGGAAGTGCTCGACGGCAGGACGCCGTTCTGGCAGGTGGCCGAGGGGCGCTGGGGGCTTCGCTTCGACGCGTCGCGCTACGTCCCCTGCGGGCGTTGGATCACGCCGCACTTCAGCCGCGCGCGCTTCAACACCAATTTCTTCCTGGTCGAGATGCCGGAGCCGTCAACGCCCGACGTCTGGCCCGGAGAGCTGGAGTCGGGCGAGTGGGTCGATCCGCGCGAGGGGCTTCGCCTGTGGGACGAAGACCGCGTGGTCCTAGCGACGCCGACGCTTCACACGATCCAGCTGCTGGCGGACGGCGCGGATGGATTGCCCGGGCGCCTTCACGAAATCCCCGAGGCGAACGGCGTTCCCTCCCGGTACGTCCAGGTGCGGCCCGCGATCACGATGATGCCGCTCAAGACCGAGACCCTCCCACCCGCCACGCACACCAACGCGGTGGTGGTCGGAGACGGCGACGTGGTGATCGTGGACCCCGGTAGCGCCGAGACCGAGGAGCTCGAGGCGCTCGCCCGCGTGATTGAGGAGGCCGAGGGCTCGCGCGGACGCGTGGTCGCGATCCTGCTCACGCACCGCCACCGCGACCATCTCGCCGGCGTCGAGGCGATGCGGGCCCGTTACGCCGCTCCCGTCTGGGCGCACGCGGAGACCGCGGACCGCGTCCCGATCGACCGCGTGCTGAGCGAAGGGGATCGGATCGAGCTTTCCGGCCGTCACCCCCGCCGGCTCCGCGTCTTCGAAACGCCGGGACACGCGCGGTCGCACCTCTCGTTCTTCGAGGAGACGTCGCGCACGCTGATCGCCGGCGACGTGGTCTCCGGCCTGGGTACTGTGGTCATCGCCCCGCCGGACGGAAACATGCGCGCCTACGTGCAGACGTTGGAGCGGCTGCGCAAGGTGGGGATCACGGCGTTGATCCCGGGACACGGAGCGCCCCAGCGCGGGGTGGCGCGTCTCCTGGACGCGCTGATCGAGCATCGCCGGATGCGTGAGAGCCGTATCCTCCGCGCGCTCGAAGCGGGGCCGATGGCGGAGGACGCGCTCCGGCAGCACGTGTACGAGGACACGCCGGCCGCGGATCCAGCGCTCGCTCTGAAGACGCTCCAGGCTCACGTGGAGAAGCTGGAGGAGGAGGGCAAGGTGATGCAGGAAGGCGGGATGTTGAAGTTGGCTCCGAATCACGCACAGGGCAGGCCGTGAAATTCTCTCTCGACCTCTCGATTCCCATCCTCGAGCGCACGCCGGCCGTGCTCCGCGCGATGCTGGCCGGGCTCCCGGACGAATGGGTTCAGGCCACCGACGGGCCCGAAACATGGAGCGCGTTCGACGTGGTGGGGCACCTGATACACGGCGAGAAGACCGACTGGATCCCGCGCATGCGTCACATCCTCGAGAAGGGGGAAGCGGTGCCCTTTGCTCCGTTCGACCGCGAGGCCATGTTCGAGGCGTCACGCGGGAAGACGGTGGAAACGCTGCTCGACGAGTTCGCCGCGCTTCGGGCGGGGAACGTCGCCGCGCTTCGGAAGCTCTCCCTCACACCCGACGATCTGGCTCGACGCGGCAGTCACCCGGAGCTGGGGGCGGTCACGTTGGAGCAGCATCTGGCCACGTGGCCGGCCCATGATCTGGGACACATCCGCCAGATCGCCCAGACCCTGGGGCGGCAGTACCGAGACGCGATCGGCCCCTGGCGGGTGTATCTTTCCATGATGTAGACTCTCCGCCCGGCCTCAACAGCAACAACAAGGAGGAGCACCATGCCGAAGTACGTTATCGAGCGGGATATCCCCAACGTCGGAAGCACGAAGCCAGAAGATCTCCAGGCCATCTCCCAGAAGTCGTGCAACGTGCTGGACCAGCTCGGCCCGAAGATCCAGTGGGTCCACAGCTACGTGACGGGCGACAAGATCTACTGCATCTACAACGCGGCCAACGAGGAGATGGTCCGCGAGCACGCGAAGCGCGGCGGCTTCCCGGCCAACAAGATCTCGGAAGTGAAGGCGATCATCGATCCGGTGACGTCGGAGGGGATGCTCTCGGCGAAGATGTAGCTCTGCCGCGGCTTCGGCCGCACGGCGGAACTAGTAGCGGGCCAGCTCCCGGATCGCGCTCGTGATGCCATCCACCTGTGGGAGGATGTTCTCCTCGAGGATGGGAGCGTAGCCGACGGGAGTGTCGGCGGCGCCGATGCGGCGCACCGGCGCGTCGAGCGCCTCGAAGTGATGCTCGGCGATGATGGCGGCGATCTCGCCCCCGAACCCGCCGGTCAAGACATCCTCGTGCAGCACCAGCGCGCGGCTCGTCTTCGTGACGGTCCGCGCGATTGCTTCCCGGTCGAAGGGGAGCAGCGTCCGCATATCCACCACCTCGACGGAGATTCCGTCCGCTTCCAGCCGCTGCGCCGCGAGGAGCGCCCGATTCACCGTCGCCCCCCACGTGATCACCGAGACGTCATTCCCCTCGCGCGCCACGCGCGCCTTCCCGAACGGGACCATGAAGTCCGGGCCCGGATAGGGCCCCTTGGCGTAGGGCTGGCGGTAAATGTGCTTGTGCTCGAGGAAGAGGACCGGATCGTCGCAGCGGATCGCCGTGCGCAGGAGCCCATTCGCGTCCACGGCGTTCGCGGGGAAGACCACGCGTAGCCCGGGCATGTGCGCGAAGATGTTCTCGCCGCTCTGGCTGTGATAGATGGAGCCGCCCTGCAGATAGCCGCCGATCGCGACGCGCACCACCAGGGGGCAGGAGAAGTCGCCGTTCGAGCGCCACCGGAGCATCACCATCTCGTTTCGGATCTGCATCATCGCGGGCCAGATGTAGTCGAAGAACTGGATCTCGACGACCGGCTTGATGCCCCGCGTCGCCATCCCGATCGCGCGCCCCACGATGTTGGCCTCGGCGAGCGGTGAGTTGAACACCCGGCGCTTGCCGAACTGCTTCTGGAGTCCGTGCGTCACCTTGAAGACGCCCCCCTTTCCGGGGACCGTGTTCAGGATGTGCTCCCGTGTCGCGTCGGCCACGTCCTCGCCGAAGAGGACGATCCGCTCGTCGCGCGCCATCTCGTCCCGGAGGCAGCGGTTGATCAGCGTCACCATCGTCTCGGGCTGCCCCTCGAAGCGCGGCTCGGTCTCGAACTCCTTGCTCGTGGGATCGACCGTCGGCGAGTAGAGATGGTCGTAGAGCGTGGCCGGGTCGGGCTTGGGCGCCGCGAGAGCGGCCGCCTCGGCCTCGGCGATCTCGGCCTCGATGTCCTTCTTGATCTGCTCGATCTGCTCCTTCGTCGCGAGCCCCTCCCGCACCAGGAACTCCGGATAGGTAAGCACCGGGTCGCGCTTCGCTTCGGCCTCGCGCTCCTGAGGCGGCTTGTACGAAACCTCGTCGTCGGACATCGAGTGGCCGTAGGGGCGGATGACCATCGCGTGGAGCAGCACCGGCCCGCGTCCGGCGCGGAGATGGTGCGACGCCTCGACGACCGACTTGAACGACTCGAGTGGGTCGGTGCCGTCCACCTTCATCACGCGGAGTCCGGGGACCGCGCTCATGCAGCGGCCGATGTCGCCGCCCGGCGTCTGCGCTTCGACCGGGACCGAGATCGCGTACTGGTTGTCGGTGATCAGGAACAGGACCGGGAGCTGCGAGGTCGCCGCCGTGTTGATCGCCTCCCAGAATTCTCCTTGGCTGGTCGTCCCCTCGCCGGCCGAGACGTAGACGATCTCGTCCTTCTGGAACGGGCGCTTTTCTTTCAGCTCCTTCATCAGCGCGAGGAGACGTCCCCCCTCCGCACAGCCGACGGCCTGGAGAAACTGGGTTCCGGTCGGGCTGGACTGCGAGACGACGTTCGCGCGCTTCAGTCCCCAGTGGCTTGGCATCTGGCGCCCGCCTGAATTGGGATCGGCGGCCGCGGCCACCGCCTCGTAGAGCATCTCGAGCGGGGTCATCCCCAGGGTGAGCATGAGGGCGCGGTCGCGGTAGTAGGGATAGAACCAGTCGTAGCCCGAGCGCAGGGCCTTGCCCGCGGCGACCAGGATCGCCTCGTGCCCGGCGCCGGAGATCTGGAAGTAGACGAGATTCTGCTTCTTGAGCTTGATCTCCTCGTCGTCCAGCCGCCGGGAGAGAAGCATCAGGCGGTAGATGTCGACCAGGTCGGACCGGTTCAAGCCATAGAACGTCGCGGTATCGGCCCGGAGCGCCACTCAGAAACCTCCTCGTTGCGGGATTTGTAGCTTGAGCCCTACCAGTATAGCGGAGAGACTCCCCGCCGTGAAGGAGTCCGCGTCGCGATTCGTGAAGCCCGTCCACTTCGAAGGGCCCGAGGGCCGGCTGGAAGGTTTGTGGGACGATCCGGGCCGCGGCCCCGCGCCGGCGTTGATCCTGCATCCGCATCCGGCGCACGGCGGCTCCATGCACAGCAAGGTCGTCTATACGGTGTTCCGCGTGCTCCACGAGGCCGGGCACCCGACCCTCCGCTTCAACTTCCGGGGCGTCGGCGCGAGCCAGGGGTCCTACTCGGGGTGGGACGGCGAGGTGGGGGACGTGGCCGCGGCCGCGGCGTTCGCGCGCCGCGAAACGGGCATGGCACCACTCTGGCTGGCCGGTTTCTCCTTCGGCTCGTGGGTCGGCTCCAAGTGGGCCCTACCCGACCCGAGCGTGGAGCGGATGATCCTCCTGGGCGCCCCCGTGGACCGAAACGTGGACAACCGCTCCTTCGACCATTTGACAAAGCTCCCGGCGCGCACGCTGATCATCCAAGGGGAGCATGACAAGTACGGGAGCCCGGCGAGCGTGGAATTGCTGGCGGAGCGGCTCCGCACCTTCGGCAAGGTCGAGGTGCGGATCGTCCCCGGCGCGGACCACTTCTTCACCGGCAAGCTGACTCTTCTGGAAGCGGCGCTCGAGGAGGGGCTGGCCTCTCTGGACGGCGCCTGAACTTGGAGGAAACCGTGAAGGACGCGATTCGGGACCGGGTGGCGATCGTCACCGGAAGCACGAAGGGGATTGGACTGGGGATTGCGCAGGCGCTGCTTCAAGAAGGGGCCAGAGTGGTGATCTCCGCGCGGAACGAGGGCGAAGTCGCCGCCGTGGCCGCGGATCTCGCGAAGAGCCACAAGGGGCGCGTGATCGGCCGTGCCTGCGACGTGCGGCGGGAGGCGGAAGTGGCCGACCTCTTCGATGCCACCGATAGAGAGTGGGGTGGCCTCGACTTCCTGGTGAACAACGCCGGCATCGGGCTCTTCAAGAACGTCGAGGAGATCACGCTGGAGGAGTGGAACGCGGTCATCGAGACCAACCTGACCGGCGTCTTCCTCTGCACCCGCGCGGCCATTCCCCGGATGCGGAAGCGGGGCGGCGGATACGTCGTGAACATCTCGAGCCTGGCGGGGAAGAACGCGTTCCCCGCCGGCGGCGCCTACAACACGTCCAAGTTCGGGCTGAACGGATTCAGCGAGGCGGTGATGCAGGAGGTGCGCTACGATGGCATCCGCGTCTCGTACGTCATGCCGGGGAGCGTGAACACCCATTTCGGCGGCGGAAAGCCGGATCCCTCGGCGGCCTGGAAGATCCAGCCTGCGGACGTCGGCGAGATCGTGCTCGACCTCCTGCGCTTCCCCGCGCATTCCCTCGCGAGCCGCGTGGAGGTCCGTCCCAGCCAGCCGCCGCGAAAATAGCCCGGCTTACGAAGCGGGCTGCTGAAACACTCCCGCGACGACAAAGGCGAATTCCATCGGATCGATCGGCTTGGCCGCATGAACCTGGTATCCCGCCGCGAGCGCCTTCATCCGGTCCTCGCTGCGGGCGTAGGCCGTGAGCGCGACCGCCGGGGTCCAGACGCCGACCCCCCTCTCCCACTCCCGGACCTGTCGAATCAGGGCATACCCGTCTTCTCCGGGCATGCCGATGTCGGACACGATCACCATCGGCCGCCATTCCTTGACGTGTTCCAGCGCCTCGTGGGCGGAGCCGACATCGCGGACGTGCGCCCCGCAGCGCTCGAGGACTTCTCGGAGGAGCTCTCGCGTGTCCGACTCGTCATCGACGACAAGCACTCGCGCGCCTCGGAGGTTCGGTACTTCGCTGGGCAATTGGCGGCCGCTCGTACTCCCGGCACTCGGCGCAGAGGACTCCTCGTCATCCCTCGGCAGGATCGGGCGTAGGGGCAGCTTCACGACAAACGTCGCACCCTGGCCTTTTCCCCGGCTATCGGCGGCGACTCGTCCCCCGTGCAGCTCCACCAGGTGGCGCACGATGGCCAATCCCAGTCCGAGTCCCCCCGTCGTCCTCGCCGAGGATGCGTCCGCCTGACTGAACCGGTCGAAGACGTGGGGCAGGAATTGGGGGAGCATCCCTTCTCCGGAGTCGGTCACGATGATCTCGATGTATGAGTTGACGCGCTCGAGGCGTATCTCGGCGCGCCCACCCCGGGGCGTGAACTTGATCGCGTTGACGAGAAGGTTCCAGACAATCTGCTGGAGACGGCCCGGGTCGCCCGAGATTGGACCCGCTTGTTGGTCGAGAATCGAGTGGAGTCTGACCCCTTTCGCCTCGGCCATGGGGGTCACGGTCTCCAGGGCCGCCTCGATCGGAACCGCCGGCATGACCGGGCGGACGTCCAGCCTGAGCTTCCCCGCGATGATTCGCGAGACGTCGAGAAGATCCTCGATCATCTGCGCCTGAGTCCTCGCGTTGCGCTCCACGACTTCGGCCGCGTGCTGGGCTTTTGACTCGTCCAGATGGCCCAGGCGAAGGATGTGAGCCCAACCCAGAATCGCGTTCAAGGGAGTGCGAAGCTCATGGGAGATCGTCGCGAGGAACTCGTCCTTCATCCGGCTGGCCTGTTCGGCTTGCGCGCGCGCCGCCTGCTCCCGGGCGAGGAGATGCTCTCGTTCCGTGACGTCACGGGTGATCGAGGACGCACCGACGATCCGGCCGTCCGCGTCCTTCACGGGAGATATCGTCAGAGACACATGGATCCGCCGGCCGTCCTTTCGCAACCGTACCGACTCGAGCTGCTCGATGCCTTCCCCCCGGCCCAGGCGCTCCAGAATCTTCCGCTCTTCTTCCAGCCGGTCGGGTGGCACGATGAACGCGATCGGCTGGCCCATCGCCTCCCCGGCCGTGTATCCGAAGATACGCTCGGCGGCCGTGTTCCAGCTTGTGACCGTGCCGCCCAGGGTCTTTCCGATGATCGCGTCATTGGAGGACGCGACGATGGCGGCCAGATACGCGTGCTCCTTCTCGGCGATCCTCCGCTCGGTGATGTCCCGGAAGCTCCAGATGCGCCCGACATCCTGCCCGTTGACACATTGGACCTTGGAGAAGCGCTCGAAGACTCTTCCATCGGCGAATTCCAGCAGATCAAAACTTTCGGGAGGGGAGGAACGATAGATGGCCTCGATCCCGGCCTCGAACCGTTCGGGTTCCCTGACCTGCCAGCGCACGAATCCGAGGATCTGCCGGTGGTCGCGGGTATTCATGAGCTCCGCGGGGATTCTCCACATCCTCGCGTAGTTCTCGTTCCAATTCGTCACGTTGCCGGCGGCATCCGTCGCGAGGATGCCATCCGTGGTGGCTTCGATCGTCGCTTGCACCATGGAGAGGGAGCGGGCCAGGTCCGCTGTTCGGATCTCGAGGGCTTCCTTGGCTCGGACGATCTCATCCTCGGCGCGCTGTCGCGCGGCGAGAATGCTCCTCGCGTTCTGAAGGGCCGCGGAGCGCAGCAGCTCTTCTTCGCTCGGGTGGTGGATGTCTTCCATTACGTCGCCCCGAGGATCTTCGCGGCCATGCCCGTGCCGAGGACGCGTGCTCGAATCTTGGCGAAGGCGGTATCGCGGCTCGTCGACGTGTCGTCGCTGAAGGGAGCGAAGCCGCAGTCGTCGGTCGTTCCGAGCTGCCCGACCGGAATGTACTCGGCGGCCTGGAGCGTCCGATCGCGGACTTCTTCCGGAGTTTCAATGCGCGGGGCGATGGGGGCGATGACGCCGACGAAAACACGATGATGGGGCTTCATG
>JBKJXM010000183.1:0-4011 GCA_046716305.1 Candidatus Eiseniibacteriota bacterium | reverse complement strand
TCCCCCCGGTGCCCCCACCGATGATCCCGGCCTTGGTGTCCGCCCCCACGGCGGCGGCCATCCGATCGAGGAGCTGCAGGGTGGTCGTCCAATCGTCCGATGCGTCGGAGAAGAGGCGGGACTGCCGCATGGACGAATCGACGCGGCGGGCGTCATTGAGCATCGTTTCGATGATGACGGCGGCCTGCCGCGCGTCCAGCGAGCTCGTGTAGGTCCGGGCGTGGAGCGAAGACGCGGCGGAGCCCACCCGATGCAGGTCGTCGAGGACGCGGTTGCGGGCCTGGTCGTCCGACCACCAGCCCCCGCGCTCCGCGGCGGTGTGCGCCCGCTGCGCGCTCTGGGTGAGCTCGCGGGACATGTTGCGGAAATCCGTCAAGGGCTGCCCGCTGAGCACGGTGACCCGGGCCGCGGGTCGATCGGCCGCACGGTCGTCCCCGTAGTAACCCCACTCCCGGCGCTCCGCCGGCACCGTGACGTCGTTGTTCCCGGCCGCGCGGCGCCGGAGCCGCTCCACCCCGTCCGTGACGGCCATCCAGTCGTCCCGCAGGTCGCGGGTGGAGGCCACCCGGCGCATCCGGGTGCTCACGAGGCGGGCGCCGAAACGGAGGGCCGCCACGTCGTTGTCGACGGAGAACGACCGCCGGTCGTAGTCGTCGAGGCGATCGTGGAAGCTCGCGGTACGGCGGCTGAAGTCTTCGAGGGCGGCCAGGAGCTGGCGCTCCTGAGCGTCGATGGTCGGCCGGGCCAGGCGGCGCGCCTCGGACAGCGTGAACTGGGCGCCACTGTCGACGTAATGGGCGAGCGCCTGCATGTCCTCAAAAGAACGATCGCCCACCCGCATCCGGCCGGTTTGGGCAAGAGAGGGGTTCGCGGAGACGACCAGACCGGCGACGGCCACCCCGGCCGCCAGGAGAAGTCGTTGAAAGCGAAGCATTTTGCACATACCTCCGGAAAACTCGGCGTTTCGCAGAGGAGATAGAGCAAAACGCGGGCCAGTCGCGCGCCGCTCCATGGCCGGAGGAAGTCACAGAGGCGGGATCGGCGGAAGGGGGCGCTGATAACAGGGTGTATGATACACACGAGTCTACACACCCTCATCGGGAGGTGGTCCCCTGCGTACGAACGTGGTGCTCGACGACGATCTGCTCAAAGAGGCGTTCGCCCTGACCGGAGCGCGGACCAAAAGGGAAGTCATCCATCTGGCTCTTCGCGAGTTGGTACGAATCCGTCGCAAGAGAGACCTCATGGAACTGGCCGGGAAGGTCCGGTTCCGGGACGACTTCGACCACAAGGCGCTTCGGGTGATGAGACGTGGTCCTCGTTGACACCTCGGTGTGGATCGACGTCCTTCGGGACTCCCGCGGCGCCAAACGCGAAGCGCTTGCGCGGGCGGTAGGAGGCGACGACGTCGTCCTGAGCCGGTTCATCCAGCTCGAGTTGCTACAGGGCTGCAGGGACGAAAGGGAATGGGGACTCCTGAAGGAATATCTCGACGCCCAGGAATACCTGGACCTCTCGCCCGACTCATGGAGGGAAGCGGCGCGGGTCTACTTCGACCTGCGTCAGAAGGGGCGAACGATAAGGAGCCCCATCGACTGCTGCATTGCCCAGGCCGCCATGGATCACGGAGCCCTCCTCCTGCACCGGGACCATGACTTCGAGACGATCGCGTCGGCCCGGCCCTTGCGCCAGTCGTGGGTGGAATGGCGCTGATCAGGGCGGGACGTCGACCGGGGCTGGATGCAGCTCACGAAGACGCCGCCGGCAACAGGTCTCGGAGGGCGGATGCGAGGGAGACGTCAATGGCGCCTTGCCCTCACTCGCCGGCTACGGTCATCTTGCGCACGCGCAGGGTCGGCGAGGCCATGGAGCCCCGCCATTCGAGGTCGCTTCCCACGGCGTCCACGTCCATCAGGATCTGCTTCAGGTTGCCCGCGATCGTGACCTCATGCACGGGGTGTACGAACCGGCCGTCCTCGATCGACTGGCCGGCCGCGCCCTGGGAGAAATCGCCGGAGACGAGGTCGACCCCGAAGCCGATGAGGTCGGTCACGTAGAGGCCGCGCGCCACCTCCGCCACGATCTGGTCGGGCGGGACGCTTCCGGGGGCGAAGGAGAGGTTGCCCGCTCCGACTGTCGGTCCCCCGCCCACGCCGCGCCGCGCGCTCCCCGTCGGACGCGCCCCGATCTTGCGCGCCGAGTAGGTGTCGCAGAGGAAGTAGCGGAGGACGCCTGCTTCGAGAGGCACGTTCGTGCGCGTGGGCAGCCCCTCGCCGTCGAAGGGCCGCGACCCCAGGCCGCGCATCCGGCGACCGTCGTCCACCATGGTCAGGAGCGGGGACGCGACCTGTTGTCCAACGCGGTCCTTCAGGAAGGTCGCGTTGCGGAAGACCGAGGAGCCGGTGAGCGCGCGGAAGAGGTGTCCCAGGATCTCCGCCGCCGTCTCGGGATCGAACACCACCGGGACCTCGCAGGTCGGGACCTGGCGGGCCCCGAGCCGGCGCAGTGTGCGCTGGGCGGCGATGCGTCCGACCTCCTCCGGGGCCAGCAGATCGGACAGGCCGCGGCCGTTCGTGTACCAATAGTCGCGCTCCATCGCGCCGTCGCGCTCGGCCACGGGGACGGTGGAGAGGCTGACCGAGGACGAGCGGTAGCCGCCCAGGAAGCCGCGGGTGTTGGCGAGGACGACGGAGCTCTCGTCCGAGGAATAGCTCCCTCCCTGGGAGTTCGTGATCTCCGGCGAGCCAGAGAGCGCGGCCGCCTCCGCGCGCCGCGCGCGCTCGATCCGGTCCGCGGTGGGGAGGTCGCCGGGAGAGGCATCATAGAGGTCGAGGTCGATCTCCTCCGCGGGGAACGTCTCGTCGGGCAGCCCGGCCGCGGGGTCCTCTCCGGTCACCCGGGCCATGGCCACCGCCTCCGACACGAGGGTCTTCAGCCCCGCGGGCGAGAAGTCCGACGTGTACGACGTCGCCGTCCGCCGTCCCACGAAGACCCGCAAGCCGATGGCCTTGCTCCCAGCCTCCGTCAGCGTCTCGACCTCGCCCTTGCGCACCGTCACCGAGAAGTCGGTTCCCTCCGCCACCAGCACATCGGCGGCATCGGCTCCGTGGGTCTGCGCCTGGCGGAGGAGATCGGTGGCCAGCTCCCGATGGTCCATGGGCCCGATTGTGCCATGCGGCGAACCGCCGCCGGCCGTGCCGCCCTCCGTCGAGCGGCCATTCGCGATAGGCTCTCGAGGATGCAGCGCCCCGGCCCCGAGGCGGAAGCCACCCTGGCCACGGACCGGCCGTCCGCGGAGCGGCCGCTCGCCACCGAGCACGCCTTCGATCGCGGCGGGATCGCCGGCCATCCCCGCGGCCTCACCACCCTTTTCTTCACCGAGATGTGGGAGCGCTTCAGCTACTACGGGATGCGGGCCATCCTCATCCTGTTCATGACCGCGAGCGCCGCCCAGGGCGGGCTCGGCTGGGACGCGCAGCGCGCGGCCATGGTCTATGGGCTCTATACCGCGGGCGTGTACTTCACCGCCATCCCGGGAGGCTGGATCGCCGACCGGCTGCTCGGCCAGCGCCAGGCTGTGCTCTGGGGAGGCGTGCTCATCGCCCTGGGCCACTTCAGCCTGGCCGTGAACATCCTCCCCATGTTCTTCGCCGGCCTCGTCCTCATCGTGCTGGGGACGGGCCTCCTGAAGCCGAACATCAGCTCCATCGTCGGCCAGCTCTACGCGCCCGACGACGCGCGCCGCGACGCCGGATTCTCGCTTTTCTACATGGGGATCAACATCGGCGCGTTCATCTCGCCCTTGATCTGCGGTTACCTGGGCCAGCTTGTTGGCTGGCTCTGGGGCTTCGGGGCCGCGGGCGTCGGCATGACCTTCGGGCTCGTCCAGTACGTCCTCGGCCGCGAGCGGCTCGGGAGCGCGGGCGAGCTGCAGGTTCGTCCCGCCCATCCCGGCGCCCTCTGGGGCCGGCTCGCCGTCACGCTGGCGGTCGTGACCGCGCTCCTCTGGGT
>JBKJXM010000182.1:0-3307 GCA_046716305.1 Candidatus Eiseniibacteriota bacterium | reverse complement strand
GTCGATGATCGTGACGAGAAGGTCGTGGGTGAGGGGGCGCTGGTACTTCTTGCCCATCAGCTCGCTGTGGATCGCGCTGGCCTCCATGGGGCCGATCCAGATCGGAAGGACGCGGTTCCCTTCGATCTCTTGCAGGAGAACCACCGGATTTTTCGTCCGCTCGTCGATGGCCAGCCCACCGACGCGAACGGGAATCATGCTCATGGCGCGCGTCCCTGCGTCTTCGCGGAGGGCCTACCGCAAGGAGTCGGGTGGAGCCCCCGAGCCGCCCGTGCCCTCGGGGGAGTCTCTGAGTTCGGGAGCAGGCTTATCCATGTTCTGCAGCATCCACCGCGCGGAGTTCGCCAGCTCGGACTGGGGATACTTGGCGATGAACTTGTCGAACTCCTCGCGCGCCTCTTTGTGATTAGCGAGGTCCTCCGCGTAGGTGAAGCCTATCATGAACTGCGCCTGGATCGAAACCGGGTCGTCCGGGTACCGCTTGACGACTTCGCGGTAGAGCCCGATGCGCGCTTCTGGCGACGTGGCTGCCTGGGCCGCCTTGAAGAGATCCTGGGCCGATTGCGCCGGATTCAGCGCCGCACGGATGGAATCCTCCAGGATGCTCGCGTTCGACGCGGCCTTCAGCGAGTCCAGGAAGGCCTGGGAAGCGCGGTCCTGGCTCTCCGTCGCCAGATGCCCGACGATCCCCTGACGCACCTCGGTGAGCGGCTGCACCCGCATGGGCTCGATGCGATCCACCCGGATCAGGTGCCATTCCTTCTCGCTCTTCAGCGGCCGGCTCGTCTCCCCTTCCTTCAGCTCGAAGGCGGCCTTGATGATCTCCGGCGCGTTGCCCACCCCCGGCACGTAATCGGTGCCGGGCGTCACGAATCCGAGCACGCCGCCGTTCTCACGGGTCGCCTTGTCCTCGGAGCTGGAGCGCGCGAGGGCGTCCCACAGGCCGCCGGCGAGGAGCCGCTTCCGCAGGGCTTCGGCGCGCGCGCGCGTCGGGACCTGGATGTGGCGCACCCGCGCTCGCGCGGGGACCTGGTAGGTGGCCTGGTTCGACTCGTAGAACGCCTGGATGGCCGAGTCGCTGGGCGCGGGAAAGCCCGCGGCGCGGCGCTGGTAGTACATGCGGATCATGGTTTCACGCGCGGCCTTGGCCACCGCGCCCTGATACGCCGGGTCCTTCTCGATGTCGGAGCGCTTCGCCGCCTGGTAGACAGCCTCTTCGGTGATGACGCGATCGACGAGGGTCCTGTAACCGTCGGGCTCGCGGAGCTGGGGGCGCAGGTTCGGCGGAGCCGTCTCGATGAGGGAGTCGATCTCGTGCGCGCGAACGCGGCGGTCGCCGATGATCGCCACCACCGGACCCAGCGTGTCGGGAACCCCGGGCTGCCAGACTTGGGACCGGGGGGCCGGGGATGTCGAGGTCGCCCCACCGACGTCCGAGGCAGGCGCCACCTTCTTCCCGCCGCCGCAGCCGGCGGCCACGGCCGCCGCCGCCAGAAGCGCGAGCGCCAGCGCGGTGCCGCTCGAGGGCCGGCGGCTCACTTCCGGACGACCCATACCTTGACCGGCGCCTCGATGTCCTGAAAGAGGTGCACGGGCACTTCGAACACGCCGAGGGCCTTGAGCGGCTCCTCCAGGCGAACGGCCTTCCGCTCCACTTCGAAGCCCTGGGCGATCAGCGCCTCGTAGATCTCGCCCGCGGTGACCGAGCCGTAGAGCTGGTCCTCGTCGCCCACCTGGACGGTGAACTGGATCGACGCCTGGATCATGCGGTCGCGGAGCGTCTGCGCGGCCTGCCGCTGCTTCTGCTCCAGCGCGACGCGCGCGCGCTCCCGGTCGCGGAACACCGCCTGCGAGTTTCCAACGGCCGTGATCGCCTTCCGGCGCGGGATCAAGTAGTTGCGCGCGTAGCCGTCGGCCACCTTGATGGAAGCGCCGCGCTTCCCCAGACCGTCGATCGTCTCCAACAGAATCACTTCCATTCCATCCTCCTCATCGTCGAACTAATCGTCGGACCCGTCGGCCCGCCGCCCGACCGATTCGCCGGGCCCGGGCACGAGCCGGCGCCGAAAGTCGAACCACGAATCCAGAAAGCCGATCGCCAGGAACGCGAGAAAGAGGATCGGCATGAACGCCACCAGGACGATGATCGCCCCCTGCACCACCATGTTCATCTCGAACGCGATCGCGGCAAAACGAGCCACCGCGAGGCCCTGTACCGTGTAGGCCAGGAGGAGCGGAAAGGCGATATTCGCCCCCGCGAGCGTCCCCCACGGCGCGCGCGTCGCCATCAGCGCCAGAGCGGCCGCGAAGGCCCATGCGGCCGCCGGGTGCACGCGCCACGTCGAGAATTCGCGGAAGGCGGGGAGCCCGCGCTCGCGGAACAGGACCGACGCGAGCCAGCAGTTCACCGAGAGCACCGTGATCCACTTGAGCGCGAAAAGCGAGGGAAGGAGGAACGAGTAGATGCGCTCCAGCTGCCCCAACGCCTGGTCGAACTCGGTCCGCGACACGCCGATCGTCTCCGAGATGCGGTGGTCGCTCTCCAGGCGGCGCATGTCCGCCAGCCGCGACGCGAACGTGCGCGACAGCTCGTCCATCCCGCCCAGGAGCAGGTAGCCGATGACCACGGCCAGGATGGGCGCCGCCGCGAGCGTCATCGCGGTGGAGGCCCGCACGCCGCGGCGGGCCGCCGCGCTCAGCAAGAGCCCGGCCGCGCCCAGGACCGCCACGAAGAAGAGCTGCGACGGCTCCGTGACGCCGGCCGCGTAGACCGCGCCCAGGGTCGAGGTGGCCGCGAGCGCTCCGTACAGAAGCCCCACGTGCCGCGCGAGCCAGAACAGCGCGAAGGGCAGGAGGCCGTACGCCCACGGCAGCGGCACGGGGAGATCCGTGTTCGCGACCATGAGGAGCCCCGCCCCAAAGAGGAGCACCCCCGCCGTGCGGATCCAGTCCGCCGGCGAGGCGGCCCGGTTCGGATCAGCGATATTGGTCACTGGTGAACGGAAGAAGAGCCAGAATGCGCGCCCGCTTCACCGCTTCGGTGATCTGCGACTGATGACGGGCGCAGGTGCCGGAGATCCGCCGCGGAACGATCTTGCCGCGGTCGGTGATGAAGCGCGACAGCCGCCGGTCGTCCTTGTAGTCGATCCGGTCCACCTTGTCGAAGCATAGCTTGCAGAATTTGCGTCGGTACGACCGCGATTCGCCATCGCGTGCCATCGAGTGCCTCCTAGGTCAGGTTCGCGCCGCGGTCCGCCGTCCGGCGGACCGGTCGCTTTATTCCACTGCGGTCGAGGCGGTCTCGGCG
>JBKJXM010000181.1:0-13473 GCA_046716305.1 Candidatus Eiseniibacteriota bacterium | reverse complement strand
ATCGCGCGCTCGCCGCCGGCCGCGCCGCGGCCCGCGCGGGGGCGCGCGAGGCCCGGAAAATCGTGGCCGCCGCGCGCGTGTCGCTCCGCCTGTGCGCGCGCCCCGATGCGGTCGACTATCTGGCGCTGGTCGACGCGAAGACGTTCGAGCCGGTGCGGCGGCTGGAGCGCCGCGCGCTCCTCATCGCGGCCGTCCGGATCGGCCGCACGCGCCTTATCGACAATCTCGCCGTCGCCCCCTAGGATTTGCGCCCATGAACGCTGCCGGGATGCCCCCGAACGCCTCCGAAACGCCCTTCACCGCGCTCGTCCTGGCCGCCGGGATGGGGAAGCGGATGCAGTCCGATCTCCCCAAGGTTCTCCATCTCGCCCTCGGAAGACCCCTCATCAAGCACGTGCTCGCGCGCATAGCGCCGCTCCGTCCCGACCGTGTCGTCGTGGTCGTGGGGCACAAGGAGGAGCTGGTTCGCGAGGCGCTCGCGGGGGAGAAGATCACCTTTGCGACCCAGGAGCCGCAGCTTGGCACCGGACACGCGACCCAGGTCGCGTGGGAGGCGGTCGCGCCGGGAGCCCCGAACGTGCTGATTCTCGCGGGGGACACGCCGCTGGTGCGCACGGGCACGCTCCGCCACCTCCTCGATCGCCACTTCCGCGAGCGGAACGCGGCCACGGTGCTCTCGGCCGAGCTGGATGATCCGACGGGCTACGGCCGGATCATCCGCACGCGGAAGGATGCCTTCGAGAAGATCGTCGAGGAGAAGGACGCCATCCCCAAGGAACGAAAGATCCGGGAAGTGAACTCGGGGATGTATTGCTTCGACAAGGAGTCGCTGGGCCACGCGCTCGGCCTCCTCAAACCCGACAACGCCCAGAAGGAGTACTATCTGACCGACACCCTCGCCATCCTCAAGGGTCTCGGAAAGCGCGTCGGGATCGAGCGCGCCGACGACTTCCGGGAGTGCCTCGGCGTGAATACGCCGGAGCAGCTCCACATGGTGGAGGAGACGCTTCACGCCTGGGGAGAGGGGTGACGTGGAGCGATTGTGGGCGGGCTGGAGGATGGAGTACGTCGCCCCGGAAAAGCGCCCGGGGCGAGGGCGTGCCCGCAAGGGGAAGGCGGCCTGCCTCTTCTGCGAGATGGCGGCCAGGCGGCCGGCCGGCAAGAACCTGATCCTCGCGGCGACGCCGCTCGCCCTCGTCATGATGAACCTCTACCCGTACAATGTGGGGCACGTGATGGTCGCGCCGCGAAGGCACCTGGCCTCTCCGGAGGGGATGAAGCCGGAGGAGGCCGTGGAGGTGACGTGGTGGCTGGGACGGATGATCCGGGCGCTCAAGCGCGAGTACCGGCCCCACGGGTTCAATCTCGGGGTCAATCTTGGCCGCGTCGCGGGGGCTGGGATCGTGGGACACCTGCACTGGCATATCGTGCCGCGCTGGAACGGCGACACGAATTTCATGCCCGTGCTGGCGGACACGAAGGTCCTGCCCGAAGCGATCGGCCGGACGTATCAGAGACTTCGCCGGGCCCTCGACGGCCCGGGACCTCGGCGCCGCGCGCGCTGAGGACGGCGGAGGCGGCGGATGGGCAAGAAGTCGCGCTCCGGGACCCCGGCGCTGGATCTTTCGATCGCGGGTCTGTTCGTGCTGATCGCGTTCTGCGCCGTTTCGGTCGCGCTCCGGGTGGGGCCGCAGACCACGGGCAAGCCGAAGCAGCCGATCCGCATCGAGCTTTTGAACGGAAGCGGCCGCGCCGGACTGGCGGGAGAGCTGGCCTCCTACCTTCGCGACGGCGGGTTCGACGTGCTCGACGTGAGCAACGCGGACCGCTCGGACTACCGGACGACGCTGGTGGTGAACCGGACGGGAGCCGGCGAGCCGGGTAAGATCGTGGCCGAGTACCTGGGGACGCGCCACGTGATCCAGCAGATCTCTTCCCAGGAAATGATCGACGTCACGGTCATCGTGGGCCGCGACGCCCGGCGCCTGACGCAAGCGCCATGACACCCCACGGAGCCCGGCCCGTGCCGGCTCGGAGAGGCAAACCGCAACCATGTTCAACATCGGACCTCAGGAGCTCTTCTGGCTCTTTCTGATCGTGCTTCTGATCTTCGGGGCCAAGCGGATCCCCGAGATCGGCCGGTCGATCGGACGTGGGATCCAGGAGTTCAAGAAGGGAATACGCGAGGTCGAAACCGAGCTGCAGATCACCGACAAGGCGACGCCCGCGGCGCCCATGTCCCGAGAGGCGACGCCTCCGGCGCAGGTCGCGCGGCCCATCACGCCTGAGGATCGGAAGCCGTAAAGCCCCTTTCCCGCCGAAGGCGGAGCTGGGGCCCGGGCGGCGCCGGGGATGGCTCATATGACGTCGCCATTGTCGGCGGTGGGCCCGCCGGCCTGAGCGCCGCCCTGATGCTGGGCCGGGCACGCCGGCGCGTTCTCCTGTTCGACCACGGGCGGTATCGAAACGCCGCCTCTCGCCACATGCACGGCTATCTCTCGCGCGACGGCCTCCGTCCCTCCGCGTTTCTGGGTATCGGACGGCGGGAGCTGGCTGCCTACGGCGTCGAGATCCGCGGCGAGGAAGTCCTCGACGTGACGCCCCGCGGAGAGGACGGATTTCAGGTGGTCCTGGCACGCGGCAGGACTGCCGCCGCGAAGAAGCTCCTCCTCGCCAACGGCGTCGTCGATCACATCCCCGCCCTTTCCGGCATCGAGCCGCTCTATGGGAGGAGCGTCCACCACTGCCCCTACTGCGACGCGTGGGAATGGCGGGACCGCCGGCTCGCCGTGTACGGGCGCGGGCGTGGCGGCGTGGATCTTGCGCACACGCTGTTGACCTGGAGCCGGGACATCGTGCTGCTCACCGATCGGGGCCGCGTCACTCCGGCCGAAGCGGCTGAGCTGGAGCACCGAGGCGTCCGGGTCGTCCCCAACCGGATTCTGCGCCTGGAGGGGAATGGCGGGATGCTCCGGAGCGTGGTGTTTCAAAATCGGGAGCCGCTCCCGCGGGATGCCCTCTTCTTCTCGACAGGAAACCGGCAGAGCTGTTCGGTCGCGGTACGCTTGGGCTGCCGTACCACTCCGAAGGACGCCGTCTGGACCAACCGCTACGCCGGAACGAACGTTCCCGGGGTCTACGCTGCGGGGGACGCCGCCTGGGAGGTGCAATTCGTGATCGTGGCGGCGGCCGAAGGGGCGAAGGCGGCCGTGGCGATCAACCGGGAGCTTCACGCCGAGGAGCGGGCGCGGGCACGCACGCGCCGTTCCAAATAGCGCCGGCCCTCGACGCCCCGCGCCGCCCCAAATAGCAACAGCCCTCGACGTCCCCGCCGCCCCGATGTAGCGCTCGCCCTTCACGCGCAACATTTCTTACACGCCTCTCCAAGGCGCCCACGGCCAACTCCCGTCCCCGCCGAGGGCTTTTCGTCCCGTCCCCTCATGGCATACGTGATGCAAAAGCCCAGCAGGGCAGGGCAATTATTTCACTCAAACTCAGGAGGCTGCCATGCAGATCGACAACCTGGAAAAGCTATTCCACGACATGCTCAAGGACACCTACAACGCCGAGAAGCAGATCCTTCGCGGGCTACCCCGGATGGCCAAGGCCGCCACGAACGATGAGCTTCGGGAGGCCTTCAACACCCACCTTCGCCAGACCGAGAAGCAGGTGGAGCGGCTGGAGCAGATCTTCAAGGAGATCGGGAAGCCCGCGCAGGGCAAGCGCTGCGCCGGGATGGAAGGGCTGCTCGAGGAAGGGAAGGAGCTCCTGGAAGAGGACGTGGACGACGACGTGCTGGACGCCGGAATGATCGGCGCCGCCCAGAAGGTCGAGCACTACGAGATCGCGGCTTACGGCACCCTCAAGACCTTTGCCAAGCTTCTCGGCCACGACCGGGCGGTGGGCCTCCTCGAGCAGACGTTGAACGAGGAGAAGGAAGCCGACCGCATTCTGACCGAGATCGCCGAGCGTACGATCAACATCGAAGCGCTTCAGGGCGGAGACAGAGAGTAGCGGGGCCGTCTTCCCCGCTACCCCCGTCGCCTCTCAAGTCTCGAAGTATTGACTACGGAAGTCCTTGATCTTGGCGTGACGGCGCAGGTCCTGCATCCATTCGACAAAGAGGACCTGCCGCCGCTCGCTGAGCAGGGATTCACGCACCTGCTGCTCCTGCTTCTTGTACTCCTCCTCGGTCGGCAGCTTGTGCCCTTCGACTAACGTCACGAAAACACCGCCGTCGCCCACCTGGGGAGGGCTCCACGCGTTGGGCGTCATCGCGAAGAGGGCGCCGACGACGCGCGGCTCCCGCTGGCCCACGCCCGGAATGAAACCGTTCCGCGTCACGCCTTCCCCGTTCACGACCTTGCCGTGGAGCCGGGCCGCGACCTCGGTTTCCTTCGCTCCGGCCGCGAGCATGGCGCGGGCCTGATCCGCCGCCTCCTTCGCACGCTGCATCTGGAGCGACCGGATCAGCTTGGCCTTGGCCTCTGCCTGCATCCGGTTCAGCGGGCGCGTGCCGTTGGAACGCTTGTCAGCGATCTGGAAAATGAAGTGGCCGTTCTCGGTCGGAACCCCCGAGGACACGTCGCCCGGCTTGGAGCGGAACATCCAGTTCTCGACCTCGGGGAAGCGCTGCAGCACTTCGTTGCCGCTCTGTCCGTAGGCGAACCACTCCGAGGTGAAGGACCGGAGCCCCATCTTGGTGGCGACGGGGTCCAGCCCCGACTTCTTCGCGTCCTTCTCCGCCTTGCCCACCAGCTCGCGCGTGGCGCGGACCGCGTTCGCCCCCGGCTCAACCCGCACCGCGATCTCCCGGTACTTGATCCGCTCGCGCTTGGTCTTCGGGTCCACATAGCGCTTCTCGACCTTGAAGAGGTGGAGCGACTTCTCTTCCTGGAGTACGTCGGAGATCTGTCCCGGCCCGACGCTCCGGAGACCCTGGCGGAACGCCGGTCTCAGCTCGTCCAGATAGGGTTCGGTCCCCGGGTCGCCGCCGCTGCTCGCGGTCTGGAGCACCGAGTAGGTCCTGGCGAGAGAGGCGAACGAATCGGGCTGGGCCCTCGCCACGTCGAGGACGCCCCGAAGGCGCTCCTTCTCAGCCGAGAAGTCGCTGGGGTCGGGCTTCCGGGGGATCAGGATGACCGAGATCTTCACCTCTTCGGGCCCGGTGAATTCTTCGGGGTGCGCCTTGTAGTACGCCTCCACGTCCGCGCCGCCAATGCGCGTGGTATCCACGGCGAAGCTGTCGGGGTGGAAGACGACGCCGCGGAACTTGATGTTCTCGTTCTGTAGGAGGAAGCGGTCGCGCACGTCGCCTTCCGAGACCTTCGCGGCGGCCACGACCTGCTCTTGCAGCTTCTGGATCGGGAGGTTCTCCGCGACCAGCGCCTCCACCTGGCCCCACGGCACCTGCGAGTTCGGATTGTCCAGCTCGGCCAGGTACTTCCTATAGTCGAACTGGCCGTTCGTCTTGAACCCCTCGGACTGGATCAGGAACTCGGGCGGGGCGACGCGGAGCGCCATCTTGATCTCGTCGGGAGTCGCCTGGAGCTTCCGGCGCCGGGCCTCCTGAACCAGGAGTTTGTTCCGCACGAGGGTCTGCCAGGCCTGCTCGCGGATGTAGGCGTCCTCGCCGGGCTGGAGCTCGCGCGTCTGCTGGAGCTGGCGGGTCATCTGGTTCACCGTCTGGATGAACTCCTCGTATCGGACGGGCTCGCCGTTGATCTCGGCGATGATGCCGCTCCGACCCTGCTGCTGCGTCGGGTCTTGGCCGAGGACGCCCCCGAGCTCAAGGACTCCGAAGCCGACCAGGAACATGATGGCCGTGATCCAGATGATCAGCTTCATGTTGTCACGAAGGGACTGCATCATGGTTCCAAAACCTCGATCCGTATCAGGGGTGGAACGGACACGGCGCCGAAGTGGCGCCGCGTATGTGCCTGGATTCAGGGAAAAGGCTAGCAACCGCGGAGCGCTCATGCAAGCGGCGCGACCGAGGGCCGGAAGAGGCGGCCAACGCGCGATTTGGGTTGACGGGCGGACGGAGCGCGAGCAACGTGAATATGAGGTGACACCGTAGACGCGGAGGAACCGAATGGCGCGATTGGAAACGCCCGAGATCGAGCGTGAGCTTTTGGTGCAGGCGCTCGACGCCCTCGACACGGGCCTCTTGGCTCTGGACGAGGACCGCCGCATCGTCGCGCTGAACGAAACGCTGGCCCGCGGGTGGGGCGTGGACCGCGGCGAGGTCGCGGGGAAGCCCCTGGCCGAGGTCTTCCACCCCGAGTCCGAGCGGTGGTACCTGCCGGAGCGCGGCGCGCGCGCGGAATCGGGGCGCGGCACGCGCGAGACCCGCGGCACGGTCGCCGACCGCGAGGTCCTGATGCGCTACACCTCCATCCCCCTGGGCGACAACGGCGCCCTGCTCATCCGCGTCGAGGATCTTGTGGACGCGGATACCGAAGAAGAGGTTTTCCGGAACACCGAGCGCCTCATCTCGCTGGGCGAGCTTTCGGCGCGCGTGGCGCACGAGATCCGGAACCCGCTCACCGGCGTGCGGACCACCGTCCAGTTCGTCGCCTCCAAGCTGCGCGCCGGGGACTCGCGCCGCGACGACCTCCAGGACGTACTTAAAGAATTGGACCGGATCGAGCAGATCATCACCGATCTGCTCCTCTTCGCGCGCCCCCAGGCCGGGCGGCCCGTGCCCACCGACCTGCGCGAGGTGGTCGAGAAGGTGCTCGATAACCTGGAGCGCCGCCTCGAGGACGCGTCGGTCGAGGTGGAGCGCGAGCTGGATCCCGAGACGCCTCTTCCTCAAGTCCTGGTCGATCCCGACATGGCGCAGCAGGTAGTCTTGAATCTGGTGATCAACGCGATCCAGGCGATGCCCGAGGGGGGCACGCTCCGGGCCAGCATCGGCCTCCGCCGGACGAGATACAAAAAAGCGTACGTGGACGTGTCGATCACCGATGCGGGTCCCGGAATTCCGGAGGACGTGAAGGAGAAGATCTTCGATCCCTTCTTCACCACCCGCTCCATGGGCACCGGCCTGGGGCTCTCCATATCCCTCCAGATCGCCCGCGAGCACGGCGGGAACCTCACCGCGAGGAACCTGACGCAGGGGGCGGCCTTCCGCTTCAGCCTCCCCGCGCTTCTGCCGCCCGCCGAGCCCGAGGAGTCGAAGGAGGCGCGCGAGTCATGAAGCTGCGGGTGCGGATCGCCGACGACGAGGAGCTGATCCGGAAATCGCTGACCAAGCTTCTCCTGGCCGAGGGCTACCAGGTGGATTCGGTCGGGAGCGCCGCCGAAGTATTGGAATCGGTGCGCCGCGACCCGCCCCAGGTTCTGATCCTGGACCTCCGCCTCCCGGACGGGAGCGGCCTCGACCTCCTGCCGCGCCTCCATTCCCTGAGCCCCGACCTCAAGGTGGTCGTCATCACCGCGTTCGGCGACCTGCCGACGGCGGTGGAGGCGATGCGCCGCGGGGCGACCGACTTCCTGAAGAAGCCCTACGAGATGGAAGAGGTGCTCCTCGCGATGGAGCGGCTGAAGGCGGGCGTGATCCGGGAGACCAAGCTGGACGCCTTCCGCCGCGGCGAGCTCGAGGCGTTCTTGAAGACCCGGATCGTGAGCGAGTCGCCCGCGATGGGCCGCGTCTGGGACTTGACCGCGAAGGTCGCGCAGAGCGAGAGCACCACGGTGCTGATCGAAGGGGAGAGCGGCACCGGGAAGGAATTGGTCGCCCGCGCCATCCACTTCGAGAGCGGGCGGCGGGAAGCGCCCTTCCTGGCCGTGAACTGCTCCTCGTTCCAGGAGCAGCTCTTGGAGAACGAGCTGTTCGGCCACGAGCGCGGCGCCTTCACCGACGCGCGCGAGGCGAAGCGGGGCCTGGTCGAGCTGGCGGACGAAGGGACCCTGTTCCTGGACGAGGTGGGCGACCTGCCGGCGGCGACCCAGGCCAAGTTTCTCCGGTTCATCGAGGACCGCACCTTCAAGCGGGTCGGCGGCTCCAGCGACCTCTCGGTGGATCTCCGCGTCGTCGCGGCGACCAATCGCGACCTGGAGCAGATGGTGAAGGAAGGGAAGTTCCGCCAGGATCTCTACTATCGGCTGAAGGTCGTGTCCATCCCGCTTCCGCCGCTGCGGGAGCGCGGCGATGACGCGATCCTCCTCGCCCGGCACTTCCTCTCCTTCTACAACGAGAAGTTCCGGAAGAACTTTCTCTCGGTGGCGACGGAGGTCGAGGCGGTCTTCCGCGCCTACCGGTGGCCCGGCAACGTCCGCGAGCTGAAGAACCTTCTCGAGCGCATCGTCCTGCTCGAGAACGACGAGGTGCTGCGCGAGGACCATCTCCCCGCGGAGCTGACGGCGCAGATCGAGTCCCTTCCGCGCGTGCTGCGCGATGCGCTCGCCGCACGCGAAGGCGGCGAAGGGGAGATGCCCACGCTCGCCGAGATCGAGCAGGAGCACATCCTCAAGGTGCTCGAGTTCACGCAGGGAAACCGCTCGCACGCATCCCGCATCCTCGGCATCTCGCGTCAGAGTCTGATCGAGCGCTTGAAGCGCATCGCCGCGACGCGCGGCTCGCTCAGCTCGATCTAACTCTTCTTCTTCCTCAACACGGCTGCTTCCTCAACACCGCTGCATCACTCGTCCCCACCGCATTTCGCCTGTCGTCTTTCTTGGGATGTCGTGTTTCACGACAGCGCGCGCGTTTTCCCTCGGAGAAACGATCACGTTCGCTCATGAGTGCGCATATCGCTGTCTAGTTCCCCGACAGTCGCGCGCACGCGTCGTCATGCGCGCGTTCCTCGCGTCGCGCATGAACGCGCGTGCCTAACCTTCGCGCCGCGCGCGTGATGCATGAGCGCATCGCGTAACGCGTCGTGCGCGAACGTCGTTGGCCTGCTTCCTGCAATCCATTAGATAGCGATGGCACCAAGGCAGAGAGGGGGAGGTGTGGATTGCACAAGTCGGTCCTCATCGTGGACGACGAGCAGCTATTGGCGCGCACCCTCTCTACTGTCCTGCGCGAAGCGGGATATCGGACGGTCGTAGCCGGTTCGGCGGAAGACGCCGAACGGCATGTCTTCGGTGACGCGCCGCTCGACCTGATCGTGGTGGACAACAGGCTCCCGCGAGAGAGCGGGATCCAGATGATCCAGAGACTCCGCGATCAGTCGCTTCAGTCCAAGGTGATCTTGATGACGGCGTACGAGACGCCGGAAGTGAAAGCGGAAGCGCGGCGGCTCAAGGTGGACCGGTATCTGAAGAAGCCGTTCGACCTGACCGCGATGGTAGACGAGGTAAAGAGTCTGATCGGGCCCGGCCAGAACTGAACGCCGGGATAGGCCGCGAACCAATTCAACCCGAGGGGAGGTGACTCTAAATGCCGGCGAAGAAGAAATCGTCCAAGAAGAAGACCTCGAAGAAGAAGTAGCTTAGCGGATTGGGCACGTCCTGAGGGGCCGTCCGGCACTGCCGGGCGGCCCTCGTGCATTACAATGGTGTCCGTGCCCCGCCGCGACTACGTACCTCCCGATACCTTTCTCCGCCTCTTCGGAGCCCGGCAGAACAACCTCAAGTCGATCGACGTCGCGCTGCCGCACGCCTCGCTCTCCGTCATCACCGGGGTGAGCGGGTCCGGCAAGTCCTCGCTCGCCTTCGACACCATCTATGCCGAAGGGCAGAGGCGCTACGTCGAGTGCGTGTCGACCTACGCGAAGCAGTTCCTCGACCGGCTGCCCCGGCCCGATGTCGACCGGATCGAGGGGCTGAGTCCCGCCGTGGCCATCCGCCAGGGGGCCGCGGCCCAGACGGGCCGGTCGACGGTCGGGACGATCACCGAGATCGCCGATTACTTGCGTCTCCTGCTCGCGCGGGTGGGCGAGACGCGGTGCGGGGGATGTGGCCGCATCGTGCCCCGGCACAGCGTGGACTCGGTGCTGGAGGCCGCGCTCCGCCACGAAGGGGAGGAACTGACCGTGGCCGTCACGCTCGCGGCGCGCCCGGGAGAGCGCCCGGCCCAGGTCTGGGAGCGCGCTCTCGCGGCCGGCTTCCTGCGCGGGCAGCCGCGCGGCGCCGTCGAGTGGCTCCGGCTGGACGAGCCGCTGCCCGCGGGGTCAAAGGGCCCGGTGCGCATCCTGATCGACCGGGTCCGCGCGCTCCCCGAAAACCGCATGCGGCTCCGCGAAGCGATCGAGATGGCCTGGCGCGTGGGGGACGGCCGGCTGGAGCTGGAGCATCCGTCCGGCGAGACGCTGACCTACGCCGACGGCCGGACCTGTCCTCAATGCGGGAGGACGTTTCCCGAGCCGCGCCCGCAGCTCTTCTCGTTCAACAGCCCCTACGGCGCCTGCCCCGAGTGCAAGGGATTCGGGAACGTCCTCACGTTCACCTTGGACCGCGTGGTGCCGCATCCGGAGAAGACGGTGCGCGAGGGGGCGCTCGACCCGTGGAAGAATTCCTGGCGCGCCTACTTCATGCCCAAGCTAGAGGCCCTGTCGGAGGAGCACGGCATCCCGCTGGACAAGCCGTATCGCTCCCTGAGCGAGGCGCAGCGGAAGATCCTCCTCTACGGCGCGCCCGGTTTCCGCGGCGTCTTCCCCTTCCTCGAGCGGCTCCGCGTCAAGTCGTACAAGTCGAGCGCGCGATTCCTGGTGAAGCACTATCAGGAGGCGGTGACCTGCGCGGTGTGCGGCGGGATGCGCCTGAAGCCCGAGGCGCTCGAGGTGATCGTGGGAGGGAGGAACATCGCCGACCTCCTCGCCTCCACGGTGGGCGACCTGCGCGCCTACTTTGCGTCCCTGCGGCTCGACCCGGTGCGGGAGGCCGTGGCGGCTTCCATCCGGACCGAGGTGGAAGGGCGCCTGGAGTATCTGGGCGAAGTGGGGCTCGATTACCTGACGCTGGACCGCGCGTCGAAGACGCTCTCCGGAGGCGAGTCCCAGCGGATCGAGCTGGCGAACGCGCTGGGCGGGACGCTCTCCCACGCGCTCTACGTCCTGGACGAGCCGACGGTCGGACTCCACCCGCGCGACACGGAGCGGCTGATCCGCGTGATCCGGCGGCTACGGGAACGGAGCAACACGGTTGTGGTCGTGGAGCACGACCCCGACGTGATCGGGGCCGCGGATTGGATCGTCGAGCTGGGCCCCGGAGCGGGGCAGCGCGGGGGATCGCTCCTCTACCAGGGGACGGTCGAGGCGTGGCCCGCGCGCGCTGCCGCGACCGAGCCTCCTGAGCTGGTTGCCGAGGCGGCCCCCACCTACGCCGCGGCAGGGGGGCGTCCCGGCAAGCGGAAGCAAAGCTGGGTCACCGTGCGAGGCGCTCGCGAGAACAATCTGAAGAACGTGACGGCCCGCTTTCCGGTGGGCGCCCTCGTCGGCGTCTGCGGCGTGTCGGGATCCGGCAAGTCCACGCTGGTGGAGGACGTGCTCTGGCGGGCCGCGGCGCGCGCCCTGGACCAGGAGGCGCCCGCGCCCGGAGCGCACGACGCGGTCGCGGGACTGGAGTCGTTCAGCCGGGTCGCCCTGGTGGACCAGACGCCCGTGGCGCGAAGCTCGCGGTCGAACCCCGCGACCTACGTCAAGGCGTTCGACAGGATCCGCGAGCGTTACGCGCGCACGCCGCTCGCGCGGCAGCGGCGGTACACGCCCGGGACGTTCTCCTTCAACGTCGCAGGCGGGCGGTGCGAGGCCTGCGAGGGAGCCGGCGTGACGCGCGTGGAGATGTACTTCCTGGCCGACATCTGGGTGCCGTGCGAGGTGTGCGAGGGGCGGCGCTTCCGTCCCGAAGTGCTCGAGGTGACCGTGCACGGGCTATCCATCGACGCCCTGCTCGACCGGACCGTCGAGGAGGCGATCGCCCTCTTCCGGGACGACCCCGACGTGGTGACGCCGCTCTGGGTGCTGGAGCGGGTCGGGCTGGGCTACCTGAAATTGGGGCAGCCGCTCTCGACGCTGAGCGGCGGCGAGACGCAGCGCGTGAAGCTGGCCCGCGAGCTGTCCTACCGCGCGTCCGGCGACACGCTGTATCTCTTCGATGAGCCTACGGTGGGCCTCCACCGAAAGGACGTGCAGACCTTGCTTCGGGTGCTGCGCGAGCTGACGCGGCGCGGCGGCACGGTGATCGCGGTGGAGCACAACCTGGATTTCCTGGCCGCGTGCGACTGGCTGGTCGAGCTGGGGCCGGGTGCAGGCGACGCGGGAGGGAGCATCGTGGCCGAGGGACCGCCCCCCGCGCTCGCGCACGACGAGGCTTCGGCGACCGGCGCCTACCTCAAGAAGAGCGCGATCTGCGCGTAGTCGAGCGGGCGATGCGCCGGGACGGAGATCCGCCCGCGCGCGACCAGGCCCATCCGGGGGCCTAGCGGAATGTCGAAGCCCGCGTAGCCGTGGATCTTCAGGTACACCTTGGTGTGGAACGCGTTCTCCCCGAAGCCGCGGATCTCGGCCACTTGCATCACCACGTGGGCGGCGGGTCCGAACTCGAATATGGGGCGGATCGGCCAGTCCCGGCGGATCATGCGGGTGGGACGCATCAGGACCGCAACGCTTCCGGCTCCTTCACGGAGATGCCCCTTCCCTCCGCCGGCCAGCTCCAGGTGCATCCAGAACTCGAAGGGATTCCCCCCCTGCCGCAGAAACCGGTGGTAGCCCAACGTGCCGACCACGTCGAAGGGTCCGCTCACGACGGCCGCACCCAGCTCGAAGCGGTCCCGGTCCCGTGCGAATTCGTCGGCCAGGGATTCGGGTAGCGGAGGTGCGGCGGTGCTGTCGACCGGGCTCTGCGCGTGCGCCAAGGTCGCGGAGAGGAGCGCCGCGCAGGCGACCGCCAGCAGCGAAAGTCGCGCGCCCGTCACTCGACCGCCACGTCGCTGGTCGAGGTGAATTGCCCCGACTGGAAGTAGATTCGGTAGTCCCCGGCTGGCACCCGATGACCGGAGGCGTTGGTGAAGTCCCAGGTGAGTGGTGGAGTCCTGAATGAGCCCTGGAGCGTGGCGGGCTCGTCCGCGTCGAAGATTACTTTGATTGGCTCCGCGCGGTCGTTGAAGACCGCGACGAGAATGTGCGCCGGGCTGGGTAGCGCGAACTGGATGTTATATGAAGGTGCGGAGGCGCCTGGCATCAAGCCCGTCGACGCACAGAGCGTGATCGCGTTTCCGACCTCAGAGGACTTTCCGCACGTATCCCACGACGTCCGCGTCGAGCCGGGGAAGAATTTCTGGGGCGAGTGGATTCCGTCTGCGCTGCATCCGGCCAGCGCGATCGCGGCAAAGACGAGCAGCGTACGCAGAGAGAGTGGTGCTCCTATCCGGCTGCTGGGGACGTTGAAACCGGGGATGGTGCTCTCAGAATCGCAGAGTCAGTGCCTGGATGGGAAAAAAAATTGAGGAAGTCCCCCGCGTATGAACGTGAACCGCAAGTTAAAACCCCGCAAGAATGACCGGCCTGAAGATCTGGTTTTAGC
>JBKJXM010000180.1:0-13409 GCA_046716305.1 Candidatus Eiseniibacteriota bacterium | reverse complement strand
ATGCTCCGGCGGAAGCGCGTGAACCAGAACAGCTGCGGCACGATCACGTTGCAGGTGACCATGATCCAGTAGGCCCAGGCGAACGGCCCGGTAGCCCGGTTGATGAAGGTGAAGCTCTCGAACTGGTTCCCGCTGTACATCGCGATGAAGAACTCGGTGGCGTAGGCGTAGCCGACCATCATCCCCGTGACGAGGATGATCTTGTTCATGTTCTCCAGATGGTGGACCGTGACGTAGTCCTCCATCTTGAACACCTTGCGCAGGATGACCAGCAGCGTCACCACCATCGCGAATCCCGAGAAGATGGCCCCCGCGACGAAGTAGGGCGGGAAGATCGTCGTGTGCCAGCCCGGCAGGATCGAGGTGGCGAAGTCGAAGGAGACGATGCTGTGCACCGAGAGGACGAGCGGCGTCGAGAGGCCGGCCAGCATCATGTAGGCGCGTTCGTAGTGCTGCCAGTGCCGCTCCGATCCGCGCCAGCCCAGGGACAGGACGCTGTAGATGCCCCGCTTCCAGCCGGTGCTCCGGTCGCGGAGCGTGGCGAAGTCGGGGATCAGGCCCGTGTACCAGAAGCAGAGCGAGATGGTGAGGTAGGTGGTCACGGCGAACACGTCCCACACGAGCGGCGAGCGGAAGTTGACCCAGAGGTGCCGCCAGTTCGGGTACGGCACCAGCCAGTACGCGAACCAGGGGCGCCCCGTGTGGATGAGCGGAAAGAGTCCGGCGGTCATCACCGCGAAGATCGTCATCGCCTCGGCCGAGCGGTTGATCGCGGTGCGCCACCGCTGGCGGAAGAGATGGAGGATCGCCGAGATCAGCGTGCCGGCGTGGCCGATGCCGATCCAGAAGACGAACGAGGTGATGTCGACGGCCCACCCGACCGGATGGTTCACCCCCCAGATTCCGACGCCCTTGATGACCTGGTAGGCGATCTCCGCCGCGAACTGCCCCGTCAGGAGGAGCGAGATGCCGAAGAAGATCCACCAGAGCCTTCCCGGCTTCTTCTCGATCGGCGCCGCGACTTCCGCGGTGACGTCGGCGAACGACTTGTCCGGGTTGATGAGGAGCGGCTCCGCCAGCGGATTGGTCGCCGGCGCGTGCGACGCCATCGCCCTCGTCTCCTCGCCCACGGTCATCGGATTCACGCCGGGGTTTCCTCGCGGTTTCGCACCTTGGTCATGTAGGCGATCGCGGGGAGCGTGTTCAGCTCGGCCAGGACGTGGTAGGCGCGCTCGTCCTTGGCCTGCGCCGCGACGCGGCTCTTCGCGTCGTTCTGGTCGCCGAACGTGATGGCGTTGGTGGGGCAGGTCTGCTGGCAGGCGGTGACCACGTCTCCGTCCCGCACCGGAACGCCCAGCGCCTTCGCCCGCTCCTTCGCGTCGCGGATGCGCTGCACGCAGAAGGTGCACTTCTCCATGATCCCCTTCGTGCGCACGGTCACGTCGGGATTCAGCGCCAGGCGGAGCGGCTTGGGCTTGTCGGAGTAGTCGAACCAGTTGAACCGCCGGACCTTGTAGGGGCAGTTGTTCGAGCAGTAACGGGTCCCGACGCAGCGGTTGTAGACTTGGAGGTTCAGCCCCTCGCTCGAATGCACCGTCGCCAGCACGGGGCAGACGGTCTCGCACGGGGCGTTCTCGCAGTGCTGGCAGAGCATCGGCTGGTGCACGGTCTCCGGATCTTCGGACGGGCCCGAGTAGTAGCGGTCGATGCGGATCCAGTGCATCTCGCGGCCGCGGAGCACCTGGCTCTTGCCGACGGCGGGCACGTTGTTCTCCATCTGGCAGGCGACCATGCACGCGCCGCAGCCGATGCACGAGTTGAGGTCGATCGTCATCCCCCACTTGTGCCCCGGATACGGGTGGCGCGTCCACATCGAGGGGAGGTGGTGCTCCCCGTGCTCGTTCCCCGCGCCCGGATCACGCTGGTACTCGGAGAGCGTGGTCTCGTAGACGATCGGGCGCCCCTCCGTGTACTGATGCCCCTGGACGCAGGCGAGCGGCGCCACCCGGCCGGCGGGCGTCACCCGCACCGGGATGCCGCTCAGCCCCAGCCGCCCTCCGGTCGCCTCGGCCAGGACGAACCCGTTCTGGCCCACCTTGTCTCCGACCGCTCCGGCTGCGACGCGCCCGTACCCCAGCGCCACGGCGACCACGTCGTCGTGGAGGCCGGGCTGCACGTGCACGGGCAGATCGAAGCGGGCGTGTCCCACGTCCACGGTCACCACGTCGGACTTCATCTCCCGCTCGCGCACGCCGAGCTGGCGCGCCCGGTTGGGCGAGACCGCCGCGTAGTTGTCCCAGCAGATCTTGGATACGGGGTCGGGAAGCTCCTGGAGCCAGGGATTGTTGGCGCTCCGGCCGTCGGCCAGCATGACCGGCGTGTAGAGCACCAGGGTGAGCGCGTCCTTGGCGGAAGCGGCGCCGTTTCCGGTGGCGGGAGCGGCGGTGGCTGGGAGCGAGGCACCCAGGGAGCCGGTCCGCGGCGAGCGCGGCGCGGCGACCGCGTCCGCGCGCTCCTCGCGGGCGATGACGCCGGCGCGAAGCGCGCCTTCCCAGAAGAGATCGAACGTCGCGGCCGCGCCGGCGCCCGGATAGACCTGGGTCCTCCAGCGCTCCCGCATGTATTCGTGGAACGAGCCCGCGGTCTGCGCGAGCGGCCCGCGTCCCAGGGAGCGCCCCCACGCGAGGAGCGAGTCCTGGAACGAGCGCACGTCATAGAGGGGCGCGATCGCCGGCTGCGTCAGCGAGAGGATGCCGGCGCGGGGCTGGTGGTCGTTCCACGACTCCAGGTAGTGCGTTCCCGCCGCGACCACGTCCGCGAGGCGCGCCGTCTCGTCCACGCGGTCGGAAAGGCTCACCACGAAGGGAACGCGCTTCACCGCGTCGGCGAATCCGACCGCTGGCGGGAGCGAGTAGCCGGGGTTGGTGCCGTGAACCAGGAGTGCCTGGATCTCGCCCGCGCGCATCCGCTCGATGAGCTGGAGCATCTTCTCGTCGGAGCCGATCACGGTGTCGACGGCGCCGGACACGTCCACCGTGACACCGTCGTTTCCGAGCGCGCTGTTGATCAGGTTGGCCACGATCTGAAGCGCGACCGCGTGCTCGGCGGGCGCGGCGTTCGGATCGGCCAGCACCAGGCTCCGCCCCCGCGCCTGCGACAGCTCCTCGGCGATCGAGGCGATCGAGGCGATCGTCCCGGCTGGGAGACCGGCCGTTGTCTCGATCCCCTCGGCCGGGGCCGCGGAGCCGTTCGCTGTGCCGTTCGTCGGAGCGGAGCCGTTTCGTCCGCCCGAAACGGGAGCATGAACGCCCAGCCGTTCGGCGAGCGCCAGGGCCACCGGGTAGAGCTGGTCGGGCCGCACGCGCACGCGGCGGTCGGCGTTCGTGCCGGTCAGGGTCAGGATCGGCTCGATGGCGATCACGCGGGACATGCTCCCCGACTCGGGGCGGCGCCGCTTCGCGAAATCGCGCCCCTGCTCCACCGTCGAGAGGAACGAGCCGAGCGGGTCCGCGCCCAGCGTGACGAGGACGTCGGCGCGGTCGAGGCGGTAGCGCGGGAGGACCCGCTCTCCGTAGGTCGCTTCGTTCGCGCGCGCGATCGCGTCGTGCGAGATCGCGTCGTAGGCCACGTGCTCCGCGGCGGGAAAGCCGGCCGTGAACTCGCGGATCAAGGCGCGCGTCGACGGGCTCGCCACGGTGCCGGTCAGGAGCACGACGCGTCCGCCGGCGTCGCGGGCGCGCTTCACTCCGAGCGTCACCCTTTGGTCGATGGAGGCCCATCCGGCAGCGGAGGCCTTCCCCGTCGCCCGGTCCACCGTCACCGGCCCCCGGAGGCGGTCGGGATCGTAGAGGTTGATGAGCGAAGCCTGCCCGCGGGCGCAGAGCGCGCCGGCGTTCACGGGGTGATCGGGGTTTCCTTCCAGCTTGATCGGGCGTCCTTCGCGCGTCTTGACCAGGAGGCCGCAGCCGTTCGGGCACTCGTTGCAGGTGGAGGCGTAAAAGACCGGGTTCCCCGGCGTGCCCTCTTCGGGAGCCTTCACGTACGGGAGGATCTTCTCGACCGGCTTCCGGGCGCAGCCCGCGGCCAGGAACGCGGCGCCCGTTCCGACCAGCTTCAGGAAGTCGCGGCGGGACGGTTCCGTCACTTCCTCGGACGGCGTCAGGAACTCCCGGCCCCGCAGCTCCTCCACGTGCGCCGCACCCTCCAGCTCGTCCAGGGTGCTCCAGTGCTTCGGGCGCTCTACAGGTGACATACGTTGCACTCCTGGGAAGCGCCGTTCTGGCGGTGGCAGTCGATGCACCATCCCATCTTGAGCGACGAGACCTGGCGGATCTCGTTCATCTTCTCCACGGGACCGTGGCACTTCTGGCAGGGAAACCCCTTCGCGATGTGCCACCGGTGGCTGAAGTAGACGTAGTCGGGGAGCCGGTGCACGCGGACCCAGGGGATCGGCTTATCGGCGTTGTAGAGGGCGGTGATCTTCTGGATGTCGGGCCGGTCGGTGCGCGCCACAGTGTGGCAGTTCATGCAGACGTTGACCGAAGGGACCGTGGCGTGGCGCGAGCGCTCGGCCGACGCGTGGCAATAGAGACAGGGGATCTTCTGCGTACCCGCGTGCATCTTGTGGCTGAAGGCGACCGGCTGCTTCGGCGTGTAGCCCACGTTCGAAAACGAGTCCAAAAAAGCCCAAGCGCCCACGGCCAATAGCACGAGGACGAGGAGTGGCAGCAGCCTTCTAGAGTTCTGTTCGCTCACGAACCCCGGTGGTGCCTTCCGTGGTTAGGTTGACGCGAAGAGACGCCTGGACCCGCTGAAACTTTGTGAATTTTGTCACCAACTTCGCTCCATGTCAACGGCATTGATAGAGATAGTAGATTCCGAAAGCCACGCTTCCGACCGACGCCGCGGCCGGGAGCCACCGCCCGGCGCGGTTCTGCGCCTGAGTGGCGAAGCGGAGTGGGAGCGCGAAGAGGCCCGTGATCAGCACCATGC
The DNA here is from genome assembly GCA_046716305.1 of Candidatus Eiseniibacteriota bacterium. Lineage (GTDB taxonomy): Bacteria > Eisenbacteria > RBG-16-71-46 > SZUA-252 > SZUA-252 > DASQJL01. The sequence goes on along the minus strand of JBKJXM010000180.1, from coordinate 8,417 downwards.
CGCCGATCGCTCCGACCCCGAAGAGCCCCATATAGAGGAGCCCCTCGGCGCGCGAAGAGATCGTCGCGAGCACGGCGATGGCCAGGGCGCCGCTACCCGCGAGACCGTGCACGAGGCCGACCGCGAAGGGGCGGCGATGCGACGGTTGTGGCGCCGCTACCCTGCTGCTCCGCCACAGCGACGTCGCTCCCAGCACGACGAGCATGACGCCCACCAGGCGTTCGAACGCCGCACCCCAGGCTTCACCCATCGGGACGCGGAAGAGGAGCACGGCGAGGCCCATCGTGAAGAGCGAGAGACAGTGGCCCGCACCCCAGGCGCCGCCGAGAAACATCGCGCGAAGGACGCTTCGCTCCCGGGTGACGATGGTGCTCATCGCGACCACGTGATCGGGGTCGAACGCGTGCCTCATCCCCAGGGCAAAGCCGAGCAAAAGCGGGGCGGATCCCGCCAGAGCGACGTGCATCGCGGCAGGATAGGGGACGGCGGCGGCGGTGCCAAAGGGTTTCGTTCCGCCCCTTGCTCCCTCCCCGGCCAGCGCTTAGGTTGCGGCCCGCCACCGCGCTCCCTATACTCGCTCGCGCGTGACCCCTTCGACGACTCGCCCCGATTCCCGCTCGCTCGATCTGCGGGCTCCCCGTTCCGGCCCCGATGCTCCCGCGGAGTCCCGGACCGAATCGGCGCTGCTCCCTCCGACGCTCGCGGGCCGGCAGAGACACGGCCCGACGCTTGACTTGGAAACCATTCTCGACCGCCTCCGCGACGGAGGACCGGCTTTCGCCTGGTTCACTCCAGACGGCGACGTGGTCGCCGGGTTCGGCGCCGTGGCGCGGTTCGAGGGCTCCGGGCCGGGCCGATTCCAGGCAGCCAAGAGTTGGCTGAACGGCCTCGCCCGAGCCGCCGTCGCCGAGGAAGGGAGCGAGCAGCCGCCTCTGATCGCCGTGGGAGGATTCTCCTTCGCCGAGGGATCGGCCGGCTCTCCGGCGGGATTCGGAGACGCCGTCTTCTTCGTCCCGGCGGAGATCTGGACAGCGAGTCCCCCCGCCGGACTCGACGCGGGCTCGTGGCGCCGCGTGGACGGAGACTATCCGGCAGCGCGCGCCGCTCCGCCGCTCGCGCGGCCCCGGCTTCCCGTGTGGGGCGAGCAGGAATGGGCCGACGGCGTGCGCGCGGTCCTGGACGAGATCGGGGCGGGCTCGCTTCAGAAGGCGGTGCTCGCGCGCGCGGTCGAGATGGACTCCTCCCGCGAGATCGACGCGGCGCGCGTCTTCGGCAGCCTGGTGGAAGGCAATCCCGAGTGCTACCGCTTCTTCGTCCGACCGGCCGCCGGCGCGGCGTTCGTCGGCGCGAGCCCGGAGCGGCTCGTGGCGCGTCGCGACGGCGTGGTGGTCTCCGACGCCGTCGCGGGCACCGCCGCGGACGCCGCGCTTCTGGGCGCTGGCGAAACCGAGGAAAGTGGAAAGGATCGGAGCGAGCACGCGTTCGTCGTCCGCCACATCGTGGAAGCGCTCGCGCCCCTCTGCGATTCGGTCGAGGCCGATCCCGCGCCTTCGCTCCAGCGCCACCGCCATCTCGCGCATCTCAAGACCCGCATCTCCGGGCGGGCGCGCGCCCGCGCGCACGTGCTCGACTTCGTCGAGCGGGTCCATCCCACGCCGGCCGTGGCGGGATCGCCGCGCGGCGCGGCGCTCCAGCTGATCCGCGCGCTCGAGCCGAGCCACCGCGGGTGGTACGCGGGCGCGGTCGGCTGGATGGGCGCGGACGGCCGCGGCGATTTCACCGTGGGGATCCGCTCCGCGCTGATCCATGGGCGCCGCGCGCTCCTCTTCGCGGGCGCGGGCATTGTCGCGGGCTCCGACCCCGCCGCGGAGTGGGCCGAGACCGAGCTCAAGCTCTCGGTCGCGCGGGAGGCGATCGCCGATGCCGGGCGTTGAGCGCAGGACCCCGCCACCCGCGCGCGGTGCGAGGGCGAATGAGGCCGCCGTGCCGGATGCCATCGCGGAAGAGACCGGCGCGCTCAATCTCCGCTGGGCGGAGCGGTTCGTGGACGCGCTCGCCCGCGCGGGCGTGCGCGAGGCGGTCGTCTCCCCCGGATCGCGCTCCGCGCCGCTCGCCGCCGCGCTTCATCGCTCGCGCATCCGAACCCATGTGGCCTTGGATGAGCGCGCCGGGGCCTTCTTCGCCCTGGGGCTGGCCAAGGCGTCAGGCCGCCCCGCGGCCGTGCTCTGCACTTCGGGCACCGCGGCCGCCAACTTCCATCCCGCGATCCTCGAGGCCCACCACGCGCGCGTCCCGCTGATCGCGCTCACCGCCGACCGACCGCCGGAGCTTCGCGACACGGGCGCGCCGCAGACGACCGATCAGCGCCACCTGTTTGGCGGAGCGGTACGCTGGTTCTGCGAAGTCGGAACGCCGTCGCCCGGTGCGGAGCCGCTCCGCTATGTGGCCTCATTGGGCGCGCGGGCCGCGGCGGCGGCGTGGGGTCCTCCGGCGGGGCCGGTCCACCTGAACTTTCCGTTCCGTGAGCCGCTTCTTCCCCGGCCCGATGCCGCGACGCAGGACGCCGGGCGGGCGGCGGCCGGGAGCCCGGATGCGCTCCCTGACGAGGACGAAGCCCCCGAGCGAATCCAGCCCGCGGAGAGGAGCGTCGCCCGCGTCGCGCGAAAGATCGCGCGTCTACGGTGCGGTCTCATCGTCGCCGGGCCCGATGACGCGGGCCCCGACTACCCGAACGCGATCCGACCTGGCGGAGGCGACGGGATATCCGGTCCTGGCCGATCCGCTCTCCGGCCTCCGGTACGGTGACCACGATCGCTCGGACATCCTGGGCGCCTACGACGTCTTCCTCCGCGCGCCGCGATTCGCCGACGCCCTGGCCCCGGAGGTGTTCCTCTACTTCGGGGCTCCTGCAACCTCCAAGGCGTTCGATCGGTATGCGGCGCGGTTTCCCGCGGCGCTCCACGTCGGCGTGGACCCGGCCGGCGCGTTCCGCGACCCGGGCCGTCGCATGGCCACCGTTCTCCGCGGCGACTCGGCCCTCACGGCCGCGGCGCTGGCCGCCGCGCTGGAAGCCGCCGGCCCGCATCCACCGAAGCCCGATTGGAAAGACCTCTTCATGCGCGCGGAACGGGCGGCGCGCGGCGCGCTGACGCGAGGCCTCGCGGCCGAGCCCGACACGATCACCGAGGCGTCGCTCTTCCCCTCGCTCCTCGCCGCGCTCCCGTCCGGGACCTTGCTCCTGGCCGGGAACAGCATGCCCGTGCGGGATCTCGATTCGTTCGTCCCCGGATCGGACCGGCCCCTCCGCGCGATCGCGAACCGCGGCCTGAACGGCATCGACGGCGTGGTATCCACGGCGCTGGGAGCGAGCGCCGCGGGCGACGCGCCGCTCATGGCGGTGGTCGGGGATCTCTCGTTCCACCACGACCTGAACGGGCTCTCCGCGCTCCGTGAGGGGCGCGCGCGCGCCGTGATCGTCGTGGTCAACAACGACGGCGGCGGCATCTTCTCCTTCCTCCCCGCCGCGGAGCATCGCGACCTCTTCGAGCGCTACTTCGGGACCCCGCACGGCCTGGAGTTCGGGGCCGCCGCGGCTCTCTACGGCATCCCCTACTCGCGACCCGGCTCGCGGCAGGAATTGGTCGAGCGGGCGGGAGACGCCCTGCGCGCCCGCCGGAGCGAGATCATCGAGGTGCGCACCGACCGCGCGCGGAACGCCGAGCACCATCGGGCGCTCCTGGCGGACGCGATCCGCGCGGTGGAGGAAGCGCTGTGAGCGGCAGTCGTCTCTTCGTCGAGCGTGGGCTTCGTTATCACTTCGTGATCTGGGGGTCGCAGCGGACCAAGTCCCCGGCCGCGGTCTTCCTTCATGGCTTCGCCGGCTCGGCCCGCGACTGGGAGCGATGCGGAGAAACGGTCGAGCGCCTGGGCTTCCGCGCCGTGGCCGTCGACTTGCCGGGACACGGCGACACGGACGTGCCGGAGGATCCGGCGCGCTTCACTGTCGAGGAGACGACCCGCGACCTGAGCGCGCTTCTCGAGTCGAGCGGAATCTCCGCCGCGCACTGGATCGGCTACTCGATGGGCGGTCGGGTGGCGCTCCACGCGGCGGCCACCAGTCCGAAGCGCGTGCGCTCGCTCCTGCTCGAGAGCGCCTCACCGGGGATCCAGCCGGAGCCGGGGCGCGAGGCGAGGCGCGCGGCCGACGAGGCCCTGGCCGCCGAGATCGAGCGGCGCGGAGTCGAGTGGTTCGCGGACCACTGGGGCGCGCAAGCCCTCTTCGCCACCCAGGCGGCCCTTTCTTCCCCCGTGCGCGCCGCGCTCCGCGAGAGCCGCCTCCGGAACAGCGCCGCGGGACTCGCCGGCTCCCTCCGGGGCCTGGGCCAGGGGACGCAGCCGTATCTGGGACCGCGGCTCGCGTCGATCACGTGCCGCACGCTCCTGGTCACGGGCGCCCTCGACGAGAAGTACGGCGCCCTCGCGTCCGCGATGGCCGCGGCGATGCCCGACGCGCGGCACCGGGTCATCCTCAAGGCCGGCCACAACGTCCACCTGGAGCAGCCGGAAGCGTTCGAGCGCGCGCTCCTCGAGCACCTCGGACCCCTCGCGAGCGCGGACCGTTCGTCGGCCCGCTCGTCCATTCCCTAGGAGCCACGCCATGGCCGTCGCATCCGCGCTCGCCTGGAAACCGGCGAAGACATTCACCGACATCCTCTACGAAAAGGCGGAGGGGATCGCCAAGATCACGATCAACCGCCCCGACGTTCGGAACGCGTTCCGGCCGCTCACCGTCCGCGAAATGGGCCTCGCCTTCGAGGACGCGCGCGAGGACCCCGAGATCGGCGTGATCATCCTGACGGGCGCGGGCGAAGAGGCGTTTTGCTCGGGCGGCGACCAGCGCGTGCGCGGCGACAAGGGCTACGTCGGGGACGATCAGGTGCCCCGGCTGAACGTGCTCGACCTGCAGCGGCAGATTCGCACCCTTCCCAAGCCGGTCGTGGCGATGGTGGCCGGGTTCGCCGTCGGCGGCGGGCACGTGCTGCACGTGGTGTGCGACCTGACCATCGCGGCGGACAACGCGAAGTTCGGGCAGACGGGCCCCAGGGTCGGCTCCTTCGACGGAGGCTTCGGCGCCTCGTACCTGGCGCGCATCGTCGGCCAGAAGCGCGCGCGGGAGATCTGGTTTCTCTGCCGGCAGTACGACGCGAAGCAGGCGCTTTCGATGGGTCTGGTGAACGCGGTCGTACCGCTGTCGCGGCTGGAGGAAGAGACGGTGGCGTGGTGCCGCGAGATGCTCGCGATGAGCCCCATGGCGCTCCGCTGCGTGAAGGCGGCCTTGAACGCGGACTGCGACGGACAGACCGGGCTGCAAGAGCTGGCCGGGAACGCGACCCTTCTCTACTACATGAGCGAGGAGGCTCAGGAGGGACGGAACGCCTACCTCGAGCGGCGGAAGCCCGACTTCGCGCGGTTCCGGCGGCTTCCCTAGCGCCATGGAAGCGCGCTCCGGCGTGGCCGCCGTCCGGCCCGATCGCGGGCGCGTCTGGCTGCTCGCGCTGCGCGTCCCGACGCTCGCGGCCGCGGTCGTGCCCGTGATGGTCGGAAGCGCGGTGGCCGCGCGCCAGGGTTTCTTCCTGGCCGGGCCCGCGCTCGCGGCCCTCGCCGGCGCTCTCCTGATCCAGATCGGCACCAACTTCGCGAACGATCTCTACGATTACCAGAAAGGCGCCGATCACGGCGGCCGCACGGGTCCGACGCGCGTTCTCGCCGCGGGCTGGCTCGCCCCCAACGAGATCCGCCGCGCCATGGTCGCCTCGTTCGCTCTCGCCGCGCTCGCGGGCGGCTACCTCGCGAGCGTGGGCGGCTGGCCCATCGTGGTCATCGGCATCGCCTCGATCGCCGCGGGGATCGGCTATACGGCGGGGCGCTGGGCGCTCGGCTACCACGGGCTCGGCGACGCCGCGGTCTTCTTCTTCTTCGGGGTGGTGGCGGTGGCGGGCACGGCCTACGTCCAGACGGGATCGCTCTCGCCGCTCGCGATCGCGGCGGCGCTCCCGGTCGGCGCGCTCTGCACCAATATCCTCGTCGTGAACAACATCCGCGACGTGGACGGGGACCGCACGAGCGGGAAGCGGACGCTCGCGGTCTCGCTGGGGCGCGGGGCGGCGCGCGCCGAGTACGCGGCGATGGTTGCCCTGGCGTATGCGATCCCGGTGCTCCTCTGGCGCGGGGGCGAGCTCCGGATGGCCGGGCTCCTGCCGCTTCTCACGCTTCCGCTCACGATCTCGCTTCTCCGCGTGGTGCTCACGCGCACCGACGGCCCCTCGCTCAACCGGGCGCTCGTCGCCACCGCGCGGCTCCACGCGCTCTTCGGCTTCCTGTTCGCGCTGGGGATTCTCCTGTGACCATCCAGTCGGTGCGCCTGGTTCCCTACCGGCTTCCGCTGCGCGACCCCTGGCCCACGGCCGAGGGTCCCGTCCTCGACCGGCACGGGTGTCTTCTCATCCTCGAGGAGAAGGACGGTCGGTTGGGCGTGGGCGACGCGGCCCCGCTCCCGGGCTTCGGGCTGGAGACGATCGCGTCGTGCGTGGCGGCGCTCCGCACCGCGGCGCGCAGGCTGATCGGCCTCTCGGCTGACTCCTATCTCGAGGGCGCGGCCCACCTCACGCACCTGGCGCCGGTGGCGGCAGCCCCCACGGCCCGTCACGCGATCGACCTCGCGCTCCACGACCTCGCGGCGCAGCGCGCGGGCGTGCCGATCGCGGCGCTCCTCGGCGGGGCGGAGGCGCTCGACGCGGTTCCGGCGAACGCGGTCGTGCCGCGCGTCGACGCCGCCCGCGCGGGCGCGCTCGCCCGGGAGGCGATCCAGGCGGGAGCGCGGACGATCAAGATCAAGGTGGGCGGCGGCCCGCTGCACGAAGACCTCGCGCGCGTGCGCGCCGTGCGCGAGGAGGCGGCAGAGCCGGTGGCCATCCGCCTCGACGCGAATCAGGCGTGGACGGAAGCGGAGGCGATCGATGCCCTCGCCGCTCTCCGCGTCTACGGGATCGAGTACGTGGAGCAGCCGGTGACCGCCTCCAACGTGGCCGGGCTCGCGCGCGTGCGCCGGGCGGGCGGCGTTCGGATCGCGGCCGACGAAGCGGCCAGCGATGCCCGCGCCGTGCACCGGCTCCTCGACGCGGAGGCCGCGGACGTCCTGGTGCTGAAGCCGATGGCGCTGGGAGGGCTCCACGCGGCCCGCGCGATGGCGGCGCTGGCGCGCGAGCGCGGCGTCCTGGTCGTCGTCACCTCGCTCGTCGAGAGCGCGGTCGGCCGCACGGGCGCGCTCCACCTGGCCGCGTCTCTGGGCGCGGGGCCGCTCGCCCACGGGGTCGCGACCGGTGCCGCGCTCCGCGAAGACGTGGCCGACGCCCCCGCGATGCTCGACGGTGTCGTGTCCGTGCCTCGCGGACCCGGGCTCGGCATCTCGCTCGATCCGCGCCGGCTCCGCGAGGCCGCGGTGGTGGAGGCGGCGTGATCACGCATGATCCCGTCCGCTTCTGGGCGGCCGCCCAGCCCGGCCGCGCGGCGCTCCGGAGCTCGCGCTCGATCTGGACCTACGCGGAGCTGGACCGCGCGGTCTGGGCCGCGGCCGACGCGCTCCTGGCGAAGGGGCTGGGCGCCGGGGAGCACGTCTCGCTCGAATTCGCCGCCGAGGATCCCGTGGCCTTCGCGGTCGCGCTCCACGCGGTGCACCGTATCGGCTCGCTCCCGGTGATCGTGGGCCCGAACGCCACGGCCGCCGAGCGGCAGGCCATGCGGGAGCGCGCCGCCGTCGATTTCACGCTGACGGCCGGCGACCTGGACATTCCGCTCCTGGACGGCGCGCCTTCTCCCGAAGCGGCGGCGTCGGAAGCCACGGCCGCGGCTCCGCGCGCGTCTGCCCCTCTCACGATTGAGCGCCGCCTCGACGCGCCGGCGGCGGTCTGCTTCACGTCCGGCACATCGGGCGCGGCGCGCGCGGTGGCGCTCACCCACGGTAACTTCCTCTGGAGCGCGATCGCCTCGGCGCGGAATCTCGGCGTCCGCGCCGGCGATCTCTGGCTCTGCCCCATGCCGCTCCACCACGTCGGCGGGCTCTCGATCGTGATCCGGAGCGCGCTCTACGGCACGACCGCGCTGCTCCACGAGCGCTTCGACGCCAACGCCGTGCACCACGCGATCGATCAGGAGGGCGTCACCCTGCTCTCGGTGGTCCCCACCATGCTCGCCCGGCTCCTCGAGTCGCGCAAGGACCGGCCGTATCCCACCTCGCTCCGCGCGGTGCTGGTCGGCGGCGGCCCGATCGCCCCCGCGCTCCTCGAGAACGCGGCGGCGCTCGGCATGCGCGCGCTTCCCACGTACGGGCTCACCGAGGCGGCCTCGCAGGTGACCACGCT
>JBKJXM010000179.1:0-5918 GCA_046716305.1 Candidatus Eiseniibacteriota bacterium | reverse complement strand
GTTCTGGAGCGGCGGCTGGCCCGGAGCCTCTTCGGCGGCGAGCACGGCCGCCGCGGCCTCGCCCCGGACCCGGTCCTCCCCCACAGGCAGCGCCGCTCGTCCCCGCGCGGTCGCGCCCAGCCACGAGGCGAACGGGAAGAGGAAAGGCGTCAGGATCAGGCTCAAGACCGCGACCGCGAAGAACTCACGGCTCTGCGTGGCGTCGAGCAGGCCGTGCTGCATCCCGACCGTGGCGAGCACGAAGGAGAATTCTCCGACCTGCGCGAGCGAGACGCCCACGATCGCGGCCACTCGGAGCGGATAGCCCATCAGGAGGATGATCCCGCACACGACCAGCGCCTTGAGCGCCACGGTGACCAGGAGCCACCCGCCCACGACCGGAAAGTGCGCGGCGACGAAGCGCGGATCGAGGAGCATCCCGATCGAGATGAAGAAGAGGCTGGAGAAGAGGTCGCGGAACGGGACGATCTCGGACACGATCTGGTGCGAGTACTCGGACTCGCTCACCAGAAGCCCCGCGAGGAATGCGCCCAGGGCCGCCGACAGCCCGAGCTGCTGGGTCACGAGCGCCGCGCCCAGACAGATCGCGACCGCCATCATCACGTACAGCTCGCGGACCCCGCTCCGGATGACCGTGTCCACCACGCGCGGCATGAGAAAACGCGCCGCGAAGCCGAACGCCACGACGGCGCCCAGCCCGATCAGGAGCCGCGACCCCACGGGCATCGTGCCGCTCCCCGCCAGCGCCGGCACCAGGAGCAGCATGGGCACTATCGCGATGTCCTGGAACAGGAGGATGCCGACGAGAAGGCGGCCCTGGGGCGCATGCGTCTCGCCTCGCTCGCTCAGGAGGCGCATGACCATCGCCGTCGACGAGAGGGTGACGAGCATCCCGGCGAACACCGCCCCCTGGAGGCTCGCGTGGATGGGCAGGGCCAGGAGGAGCCCGGTCACGACGAGAGTCGTCCCGACGACTTGAAGCGGGCCCGCCACCAGGAACGCGCGGCCGATCTCCCGGAGCTTTGCCAGGGAGAACTCGAGGCCGACCATGAAGAGGAGGACCGAGACGCCGATCTCGGCCATCACGCCGACGCGCCGCGTGTCGGAGATCAGTCCGAGGACGCCGGGCCCGATGATGACGCCGGTCAGCATGAACCCCACCGCGGCGGGGATCTTGAGCCGGCGGCTGGGGAGGAGCACGACCAGCGCCCCGGCCAGCGCCACGACGAGGTCCCGGAGGAAGGTGTTTTCGCCGTGCATCAGCTAGACGGCGACATAGACGTCGTCCCCCTCGATCTTGACCTCGAACGTCCGCACCCCCACCACTTCGGTCTCGGGAGACTTGCCCGTCTTCACGCTGAACTTCCAGCCGTGCCACGGGCAGCGCACGATGTCGCCCGTCAGGTAGCCCTCGCCCAGATCGCCGCCCATGTGCGGGCACTGGTTCCGGATGGCGTAGATCACGCCCTCGCAGCGGAAGAGAGCGACCTTGATCTTTCCAGCCCAGACGATCCGGCCCTTCCCTTCCTCCACGTCCACGGCCTTCGCGACCTTCACGAATTCGGGCATGCCGGCGGAGTGTACCGGGAAATCCGAAGGCGCCGCGACGCAAACGAAAACCGGCGCCCCGTTTCCGGAGCGCCGGCCGATCAGTCTTGGTTGATACCGCTTTACTGGCTGCCGCAGCCTCCGCCGCTTCCGCCGCAGCCGCATCCGCCGCCACCGCTCTTCGCGGCGCCGGGAGCCGCGCCTTCGCTCTCTTCGGTCGCGAACGACGAGCCGCAGCCGCAGCTCTTCACCGCGTTCGGATTGTTGATCTTGAACCCGCCGCCCTGAAGCGAGTCGTCGAAGTCGATCGACGCGCCCTCCAGAAACTGGTGGCTCTGCACGTCCACGATGATCTTCACGCCGTCCGCATCGAACACAAGATCTTCGGACGTGGCGGGCTCATCGGCGATCTGCATGCCGTAGGAAAGGCCCGAGCAGCCGCCTCCCGCGACGAAGACCCGCACGCCTTCGAACGTGCCTCCGTTCTGCTGCATGATGGTCTTGATCTCGGATGCGGCCTTTTCGCTCAGATTGATCATCTCGAACGGCTCCTTGGCTCAATCTAACGGTTTGCGGGAGAGCGACTTGGGTCTCTAAGGCTTAGACGCGCGCCGCGCCAAAACGGTGCTATCTCTTGTATCGGTAGATGATAGGCCCGGCTTGAGGGTGCTGTCAACGACCCCGGGACTGCCCCCGCAAGGGTTCCCTGAGGCGCCACCGCCGCGGCTGATCCGGCGGCCGCCCCTGCTGGAGTATTCGGAGCATGTTCGTTCCGCCCGACCGCGTGGTCGTTCCGGCGATGGCCACCACCCAGTCGCCGCGGCGGAGCTTCTTCTGCTGGATCAGAATGCGTAGCCCCGCCTCGACCATTCCTTCCGCCGTGCGCCACCGCGGAACGTTCACCGCGGCCACACCCCACGCGAGCGAAAGCCGCCGGCACGTGGAATCGAGCGGGGTGAGCGCGAAAATCGGGGCCTGAGGGCGCGACTTGGAGAGAAGCCGCGCGGAGTAGCCGGTGTGGGTGAAGATCACGATCCCTCGCGCCCGGATCTCGCGCGCGGCTTGGTAGGCCGTGTGCGCGAGCGCGTGCGTCGGTGAGACCAGGGAACTCCCGTCCGAGCGGCGCGGGGTGCGCTTGGTGGCCGCGAACTCGTCGGCCTCCGACGCGATGCGCGCCATGGTCCGGATGACGCGGTCGGGAAAACGACCCACCGCGGTCTCGGCGCTGAGCATCACCGCGTCGGTGCCGTCGAAGATGGCGTTGGCCACGTCCGAGGCTTCGGCGCGGGTCGGCTTGGACGACGTCACCATCGACTCGAGCATCTGCGTGGCCGTGATCACGATCACCTCGAGCGCGTTCGCGCGCTCGATGATCCGCTTCTGCAAAATGGGGACGCGCTCGGGCGGGTACTCCACGCCCAGGTCCCCGCGGGCCACCATGACTCCGTCCGCGGTCTCTAGAATTGACTCGAGGTTCTCGATCGCCTCCCGCCGCTCGATCTTGGCGATAACCATGGGAGGCCGCTTCGCGCTCCGCAGCAGGCGCCGGAGCTTCAAAATGTCGTCGGCGCTCCGGACGAACGAGAGCGCGACAAAGTCCACGCCCTCCTCCAGTCCGAATTTCAGGTCGCGGCGGTCCTTGGGCGTGAGCGAGGGGGCCGAGAGGCGCACGCCGGGGAAATTCACGCCCTTGTGGTCGCTGATCTTCCCGCCGATCACCACGCGGCAGCGGAGCCCGGCGGACGTTTTCTTCACCACGCGAAACTCCACCTTGCCGTCGTCGATCAGGACGTGGTCGCCCACGCTCACGTCCTTCATCAGCCCCGAGTAGAGGATGGGGATCCGCTCCGCGGAGCCGACCCGGATCTTGTTGGTCAGGATCACCTCGGCGCCGGTGGCCACGCGGACCGAGCCGCCCTGGAGCTCGCCCACGCGGAGCCGCGGTCCCTGGAGATCCAGCAGGATCCCGACCGTGCGCTTCACGCGATGCGAAGCCTGGTGGATGGTGCGGATGGCGCGCCGGTGGTCGGCGTAGGTGCCGTGGGAGAAGTTGATGCGCGCTACGTCCATGCCGGCGCGCGTCATTCGCGTGAGCATGGCCAAGTCCGCGCTCGCGGGGCCGATCGTGGCGATGATCTTGGTGCGGCGCAAGCTCTAGCGCGCGCTAGACGGCCAGGGTCGCGAGAACTTCGTCGGCGTGACCCTCGACTTTGACCCTGCGAAAGACGTTTTCCACTTTCCCTTCACGGTCGATCACGAACGTCGTCCGCTCGATCCCCCAGAATGACCGACCGTACATGTTCTTCTCCTTGTACACGCCGTACTGTCGGGAGACCGCCGCGTCCACGTCGGCGAGGAGCGGGAACGGAAGGTTGTACTTCTGCGCGAATCGCTGGTGGCTCAGCTCGTCGTCCAGGCTGATGCCGAGAACGACCCCGTCCTTGTTCTGGATGCGGGGCAGGATGTCGCGGAAGGCGCACGCCTCCATGGTGCAGCCGGGCGTGTCGTCCTTGGGATAGAAGTAGAGGATCACGCGCTTCCCGCGGAATTCCTGGAGCGTGATCTTCCGGCCCAACGTGCTGGGCAGCTCGAAGTCGGGCGCGGGCATGCCCACCGTGAGATTTTCACCAGGCCAGTCCGGGCCGCCCTGCTTGGGTCCGCCGCGGCGCTTGGGGATGGCGGGGTGCTCGACGGGGGCCGACTGCGGTCCGGCCTCGAACGGGAGCGTGCTCTGCGTTCCCACGCGACCGCCCTTGGCCCCGCCGCCGGGTAGTGCCGACAGCGGGCGTCCGCCCGTGCCGGGAGGACGATAGCCGGAAGCCCCGGGAGCGCGATAGTCGGCAGTCGTGGTTTGGCGGCCAGGAGCGGGAGTCGGACGCGAGCTGGCGGCCGGCCGTGCCGGAGCCTTGGCCGGCGCCTTGGCGGCGACCCTCGTGGCGGGGGCCTTCTTGGCCGCCCGCTTCGGGGCGACCTTGCGCTTCGCCGTAGCCCGCTTGGCCGTAGGGCGTGGGGCCGAGCGCTTCTTTGCCGAACTCTTCCGCTGCACCTTATTGGCCGGCTTACGCTTACTGGATTTAACGCTCTTCCGAGCGGGGCGCTTTGGCGCCATTTGATGGACCTCCCCCATTCAGGGACCGGACCCCAACTTCGATCGGCGCCATCCTAACGCGTGTGGCTCCTGGGTGCAAGGGCTGGAGTGGGAGGGAGTTGCCGGGGTCAGCCGCGGACGCGGGAAAACGTGAAGACCGTCTCGTCCATGGTGGCCGGGGCGGCCACGTTTTCGAATCGGATCATGACGGGCTTTCCCTCCACCCGGTGCATCGAGGAAAGCTTCACCTGCCCGATGTCGGTCCAGGCTTCCCATGTGGCGCCCGAGGGGGGCGGCTGCTGCCCCTGGAGGAGCATCTCCCAGCGGTCGACCAGGTGCGTCTGGCGGTTCACGAACAGCCAGTACCGGTCCCCCGGCGTCAGCCCGATGCCGGGATTGAACGACACCTCGAGCACGTCGTAGTCCACGCCGTCGTTCGTGCGCGTGGTGCGGTCGTGCTTCACGTGCACGCCCGAATCGCGCAGCTTGAACGGCATGATGATCCAGTAGGTGTCGTTCACCCAACGCTCGTGACCCATCTGGATGATGTTCGCGGTGTTGGTGGAGTCCATGTCGACGATCCCGTCGGTGAAGGACTTCCCCTTCTTGTCGGCGAGCGTGAAGATGGCGGTGACGCTCCGCCCCTTGTCATCCGGGCCCTCGACGCGACACCGCCCGTTCTTCTTGTCCCACCAGTGACGGAACCGGGCCATCTCCTTGCCCTCGCGCACGACCACGAAGTCGAATCGGAAATAGGGGAGGTTGTCCCAGGTTTCCTGCCCGCCCATGGCGTCGGTCATCCGCCGGATGATTTCGGCGGAGAGCTCGTCGGCTATCCCTGGAGGCTGGGGGACGCTCGTCGCGGACGTGGCGGGGGCCGCGGAGGTCGTGGTTTCCGAGTGTCCGGCGGTCGTCTCCTGCTTGGACGAGCCGGTCCCGCACCCGGCCAGCAGCACAATGGCCAGGGCGAGGGGCGACGCGAGTCTCCTCACTGAAGCGACCGCAGGGTCTCGAGCATTTTCTGGTGGTCGGGGAGAGTGCCGATGTCATGCATCTCGATCGAGCGCACCTTGCCGTCCTTGTCGATCACGAACGTGGCCCGCTCGGAAGTCCCTTCGGGCCGGAGGATCCCGTAGTTCCGGGCGACTTCCCCGTGCGGGTAGAAGTCCGCGAGCATCGGGTAGTCGATGCCGCCCAGCATCTCGGCCCAGGCGCGGTGCGCGGGAGACGAGTCGACCGACAGCCCGAGCACCTGCGTGTCGAGGCCCTCGAAGGTCTGGAG
>JBKJXM010000178.1:0-2757 GCA_046716305.1 Candidatus Eiseniibacteriota bacterium | reverse complement strand
CCTTCACGGTAATCGATCCCTTCCGGAGATGGGCGTACATCGCGCGCACGCCCAGCTCGTCCTCGATGGTCACCTGGTTCGCCTGGGTCCCGTTCATCGAGGTGTTGCGGTCGTAGTTCCCATCGATGATGGACAGTACGCGCCCCCCGCGCCCGGCGAGCACGGCCGTGCCGCGGTCCATGGCGCGGAAATGGAAGAGTGAGATATCGGTGCCGTTGTGCCCGTTGTACGTGTGCGGGGCGTTCTGGTAGTCCCGCCCGGCGGAGGAGAGGTCGTCGTCCACGTAGTTGAGCAGGAGCAGACCGTCGCCCAGGCGCCGCGACACCGGCCACGCATAGCCGTACAGGGCGGAGGACTCACCCGAAAGCGATGGGTTGAGCGATCCGAGCGCCGGCGCGGCTGCAAAGGCGTCGGGCGCGGCGGCGCCGTTTTCGTGCGAATCGACTTGCGTGGAGGAATACGAACCGGATCCTACAGGGAGCTCGGATGCGACAGACGGATGCGTGGCCAGGACCGTGATGAGCGCTAATAGCGCTGCTCCAAATGGAGCTCTAATCTGTCGATGCACGTTGTACTCCACCGGGCTTGTGTTGGGGGATGAAGCGAAAAGACTACTCATCGGTTCATTTTGGGTCAACCGTTTGATGCCTCCTTTCTAGTATCGGCTCGGTGCTCGGGATTTTTTAGGCCTAAGTCGTATACAGGGCTCGCCGTGTAAACATGACAAAAGCCCCCGCGGCGACTCCGCGAGGGCCCTTTAGACAGTTCTCGAGGCGGAACTAGTACGAGGAGTAGGCGGAGATGTTCACCTTCACGAGGCCGCCCGCCTGCGTGTTGTGGGGGAGGAGCAGACGGAAACTGGCCCGATCAGACCAATCAGGCCAGACAGGCGGGCGAGCCAACACCGGCGGCTCGCCCGCCCCCACGGTCAGCGGCGGCGATCGGCCTCGGGCAGGTCCAGAACCAGATCCACGTCGTCGACTTCATCCAGGCGGAGCAGATCGTCGCGCAGGGGCGCCGAGCCGCGCGAGAGCACCGCCAGAGCCAGATCCTCGGCCGGCGGCAGCTCCTCGAGGAAGACGAACGCCGCGCCCGCGGCAAAGCGCGCCAGGGTTTCGCGCGTGTTCCGCGACGAGGGTCCCGACTTGCGCCGGGCTTCCAGCACCTGGACCAGAGTGGTGGCGTTCCCGCACACCGAAGCCCAGCGAGCCTCCACGTCCCGCGCGCGGCCGGGATTGGACGCCCGCGAGGTCTCCGAGACCAGAGAGTACGAAGAGGGATCCCCCTCGGGCTGGTACGACGTCCAGACCACCCGGGCCTGGCTGGATCGGTCCACGTGACGGTGCACCAGCGAGGTGCCGCTCTGGGTCGAGATCACCTCGTAATCCACGCCCACGGTCACGTCGCGAACTCGGGCGACCACTTCGATCGGCACGTCCATCCACCGCGTGACGTCGCGCCCTTCCGCGTCCTTCTCCACGACGCGGCGCGCCACGTTGTCCCGGAACAGATGAAGTTTCGTCGACGATTTGACGTTGCCGACCGAGCCCCACACGACGCGCTCGGCACCGGCCTGACGCCCCAGACGGATGGCGTCGCCGCGCGAGAGGTCGTCCAGGTCGGAGAGGGTCATCGAGCGCCGGAGCGATTCGCCACCCAGGATGCGGGTGAACTGGGTCGCCGGCGGGGCGAGGTTCTGGACCAGGTCGTCGTGCCAGGCCTGCGCCACCTGCGCGCCGAAGGAAGCGTCCGAAGTGGACGAGCGGAACGGCACCACGGCCACGCGGGTCAGTGCCTCGTTCATCGCGCGGTCCGCCCGCTTCGCCGAGTCGCGGAAGTCGTTGACGTACCGGTCGGCCCGGGCGAACTCGCTGCAGGCACGCTTGGGCCGCCCCGAGTCGGCGGCCTCGCGGCCGCGCTGATAGTGAATGCGGGCGGCCGTCTGCCGGAGCACGCGCTCCTCTTCCGGCCACTCCGCGCCGACGGGGATGGTCGCGTACCGCGCCGCGTTCACGCGGAACTCGGCCAGCTTCAGCACTTCCCCGGCCGCGCTCAGGCTGTCCAGCTCGGCCAGGGCGCGGATGCGGCGCTGCCAGTCCTGCGCGATGGCCCCTCCGGCCGCCGTGGCGGCCGTGCGGGCGCGCGGGTTTCCGGGCTCCTTGTCGAGCGCACGGGTCGCGAGCTGCCAGGCGCGCCAGGCATCGCCGCCGGCCAGCTTCTCTTCACTCTTCTGGGACAGCTTGGACGAGCCGGCACACCCGAGCACGAAGGACACTACTATCAGGATCGGCGCGATTCGACGGAGCATGGAAGGGCCCCCCTTTCGTCCGAAACGTATCGGCAGGGGCCGGGCGATCCTGACTGCTATTCGTAACGCAGGGCGTCGATGGGATTGAGGCGGGCTGCCCGGACGGCGGGGAGCAATCCGAAGGCAATTCCGACCACGGAGCAGAAGACGAGCCCGATGACGGCCCATTCCATGGGCACGTTCACGTCGAAGCGAGCGAAGACGGCGACCAGGTTGCCCATTCCGAACCCGACCAGGACCCCGATCGCGCCCCCGATGTTGCAGAGGATCACCGCCTCCAGGAGGAACTGGCCCATGATGGTCACGGGCTTGGCCCCAAGCGCCTTTCGGATTCCGATCTCCCGCGTCCGCTCGGTCACGGCCACCAGCATGATGTT
This sequence comes from Candidatus Eiseniibacteriota bacterium, assembly GCA_046716305.1. Lineage (GTDB taxonomy): Bacteria > Eisenbacteria > RBG-16-71-46 > SZUA-252 > SZUA-252 > DASQJL01. The sequence goes on along the minus strand of JBKJXM010000178.1, from coordinate 72 downwards.
CATGATCCCGATGCCGGCCACCACCAGCGCGATGATTCCGATGACGAAGGCCGCGAGCTTCACCCCCATGCT
>JBKJXM010000177.1:0-12235 GCA_046716305.1 Candidatus Eiseniibacteriota bacterium | reverse complement strand
CAACGGAGGCAGAGCGCACTGCCGGTGCGCGGCACCCGCGCGTCGCACGCGTCGCAGACGGGCCGCCCGCGCGGCGCCGCGCCGCCGCAGCCCGGACACGACCGTCCCAGCATCGCGTCGGCGAGGTCGATCCCAAGACCGGCGAGTACCCCCGCCACCCGCATCCCGCCCCTTCCCCACCGCATCGTCAACGCCCCTCTTCACCCTCCAGCGCGCCGCGCATCGCCTCGCGGGGCGCCTTCTTCCCGGTCCAGAATTCGAACGAGAGCGCGCCCTGCTCCAGGAGTAGGGCGAGCCCGTCTTCATAGCGGATCCCGGCGCGCCGCGCCTCCTCGCGCGCCGCGTCCGCGCGCGTGCCGTAGTTCAAGTCGAGCACGATCCCCTTCGGCGCGAGACCGCCCCACCACCGGCGCTCTTCCGAAGAAACTTCTTCGGCCGATACGGCGCGGACGATCATGTCCCAAGGCCCGCCCTGGCCCGCGTCACGGCCGCCCCATGCAGCCGTCGTGACTCGCTTCCCACGAGCAACAGCCCGCGCGGCAGCGGCCACGGACTCCGCGCGCTCCAAGGTGCGGTTCACGAGCCGGATCTCCGTGGGCCCGCGCTCGGCAAGCGCGACCGCAACGCTCCGCGCGGCCCCCCCGGCCCCGATCACGAGCGCTCGCGCTCTGTCAGCGCGAAGCCCCAACGCATCGATCCAGGCGAGGAAGCCCGCCCCGTCTGTGGCGTCTCCCTCCCATCCCCGAGGCGCACGCCGGAGCGTGTTCGCGGCACCCGCGGCTCGCGCCGCCGGACTCGCGGCCTTGAGAAGCTGGAACGCCTCCTCCTTGTGCGGCAGCGTGATGTTCAATCCCTGCGCGCCGGATGCGTGAAGCTCCGCCAGCTTGTTCGCCAGTTCCCCGGGAGGAACGTCGAGCGCGACGTAGGAGGCGTCGATGCCCGCCGCGCGGAACGCGGCGTTCTGCATGCGGGGGGAGAGCGAGTGGTGGACGGGGTGGCCGAGAAGAGCGAAGAAGCGGGCGGAGCCCTCAGTGGGTCGGGTGGAACCCTGCGTCAAGCCGGCGGAACCGCCCGCGCCCCGCCGGGCTCTGAATTTCTGGGGAGACTTCCCGGAGCCGCCTCACCCGCCCCGGGCGGGTCGCCTGCCGGCGCCGTACGCGCGCTGGAGCGGCTCTTCAAGACCCGGAGCATGATCAGGGCGGTCAGGATCAGACCCGCGCTCAGGAGCTGGTTCATGTTGAACGAGAGGCTGCCGATCCGCCCGATGAAGGAAGTCTCGTCGTAGTAGCGCGTGAAGTCGATGACGAACCGGAGCGCGGCATCCATCGCGATGTACGACCAGAAGAGCCAGCCGTCGAATCGGCGCTTCCGGTCGAAGGCGAGAAGGAGAATGAAGAGCCCGAATCCCGACAGCGACATGAAGAGCTGCGAGGGATGGAGGTGCTCTCCCGGAAACACGGCGCTCGAGTAGGACTCGGGAGGAAACTGGATTCCCCAGGGGAGTTTCGTCGGAAGCCCGTAGCAGCATCCGTTCAGGAAGCACCCCAGACGCCCGATGCCGATCCCCAGCGCCATCGCCGGGGCAGCGGCGTCCCCGACGCGCCACACCGGGAGCTTCACGCGGCGCACGTACAGGATTCCGCCGAGGATGGCGAGGACGTAGCCGCCGTAGAGCATCAGGCCGCCTTCCCAGAGCCGGAAGACGCCGATCGGGTCGCCCTTGTATTCGTCCCAGTGGGTCGCCACGAAGAGGAGACGCCCGCCCACGATGGCGAGCACGAGCAGCCAGAGCGAGAGCGTGCTCAGGCGGTCCTCGGGAAGGCCGCGCGCCCGGCCCCGCGCCAGGAACAGCTGGATCGAGGCGAGGAACGCGATGGCCAGGAGAAGGCCGTAGCTGTGGATCGCGAACGTCCCGAACGTCACCAGGGTCGGATGCATCAGGGGCCCGTCAGTACTCGCGCCAGCGCATGGCGATGTTCTGGATGAGACCCACCTGGAGGAAGCTGGTCAGAAGCGAGGTGCCCCCGTAGGAGAGGAGCGGCAGCGGCAGCCCCGTCACCGGAGCGAGACCGACCGTCATGCAGATGTTCACGAGCACATGGTACAGAAAGATGGACGTCAAGCCAACCGCGAGCAGGCCGGCGAAGCGGTTCCGCGCGTGGTGCGCGATCCGGATGCCGCGATAGATGAGGACGAAGTAGAGAGCGGTCACGATCGCCGCCCCGACGAAGCCCGTCTCCTCCCCCACGACCGAGAAGATGAAGTCGGTGTGCTGCTCGGGAAGGAACGCGAGCGCCTTCTGGCTGCCGTGGAGGAATCCCTTCCCCAGCGCCTGCCCGGAGCCGATCGCGATCTTGGACTGGATGATCTGGTAGCCGGCGCCGTAGGGATCGGCCGAGGGATCCAGGAACGTGGCGATGCGTTGACGCTGGTAGGGCTGGAGATGGTTCCAGACCTGGGGCGTCACGATGCCCACGACCAGATTGATGGCCACCACGAACAGGATGGGCGCCAGCCGGAGCCGCGAGCGGTAGAGCACCGCCGACAGGATGGCCGCGAAGAGGATCCAGGCGGGAAGGAAGAATGAGGCCGCGATGTTGATCACCGGGCTCAGGAGCAGGAAGAGATAGAAGAGCGGGAGCCCCGCCCAGTAGAGCATCGTGAAGAGGATCGTCAGGAACGTGACCGAGGTCCCCAGGTCGGGCTGCCTCAGCACGAGGAGAAACGGAATGGCCGCCGCGAGGAGCGGCTTCACGAGCGACCGGAGCTGGGTCAGGTCGAGCCGCCGCTCCGACAGGAAATTCGCGAGCAGGATCACCGTGGCGATTTTCGCGAGCTCGGACGGCTGGAACTTGAGCGGTCCCCATCCCAGCCAGCGCTGCGCGCCCAGTCCAACGTGGCCGACGAAGAGCGTGAGCACCAGGAGCGCCAACCCCATGACATAGAGAAGCCAGGCGCCCTTCCCCACGTAGACCCGGTAGGGGACGGCGGCCGCCAAGGCGCCGCCGGCCAGCGCGATCACGAGCCAGATGAGCTGCTTCAGATAGAGCCCGTGCTCGGCCGCGGCCGACGCCATCGACGTGGCGCTGAAGACGAAGGCGATCCCGATCAGGGAGAGGAGCACGGTCACGAGCAGAAGCGGCCGGTCGATGTCCCCCGTGCCCCGGACGATCGGCATCAGCGGCTCGCCACGGCGCGGAGGGTGTCCGGGACCGGATGGAAAAAGGCCTGCATCACCTTCTGCGCGATCGGCGCCGCGGCCGTGCTCCCGTGCCCCGCGTTTTCGACCATGACCGCTACCGCGATCCGAGGGTTCTCGACGGGGGCGAAGCAGATGAAGAGCGCGTGATCGTTCCCGTGAGGATTCTGGGCGGTGCCGGTCTTCCCCGCCACGCGGACACCCTCGATCTTGGCCGCGTAGCCGGTTCCGTGCTCGTCGGCCACCACGGCCTCCATCGAGGCGCGCACGCTCGTCATCGAGGCCGCTGGGAGATCGATCCAGGTGCCGACCGAATCCTGGGAAGGAACCAGGCCGGGGACCGGGCGGCCATCCTGGTCGATCTCGCGAATCACGTGGGGGCGGACCATCGTGCCGCCGTTCGCGATCAGGGCCGTGAGCTGCGCGAGCTTGATCGGCGTGAGCGAGGCCTCCCCCTGGCCGATGGCCAGGTTCAGCACGAGGCCCCGGCTCCATTGCCCCGCGCCGTAGCGCTTGTCGTACCACGGTGCGTCGGGGAAGAGGCCGCGCCTCTCCTGGGGCAGGTCGATCCCCGACCGGTCGGAGACGTGAAGGCGTTTCATGAACTCGGCCAGCCGGTCGAGACCCAGCCGGATGCCCAGCTGGTAGAAGTAGACGTCGCACGATTGGGCCACGGCGCCCCGGAGGGAGAGCGTGCCGTGCCCCTCCGGCTTCCAGCACCGGAACGACCGCCGCCCGAACTGGAACGCGCCGTCACACGTTTCGGCGAACGTCGACCCGGGCTGGATCGCCCCCGTCATCAACCCCGCCAGCACGACCAATGGCTTCAAGGTCGAGCCCGGGGGATAGGCGGCCTGGATGGCGCGGTTGAAGAGCGGGAAGTTGCCCCCCTCGCTGAGCACGGCCCAGCGCTCCTGGCTGATGCCGGTGGAGAACTCGTTCGGGTCGTAGTTGGGCTTGGAGGTCAGCGCAAGCACCTCGCCGGTGCGCGGGTCGATCGCGACGGCCGCGCCGCGCGCCCCGGGAAGGAAGGCCTGCTCGGCCGCGCGCTGGAGGTTCGCGTCGATCGTGAGCGTCAGAGCGGCGCCCTGCTTGGGCTGGATCGGGTGTTTCTCGCCCAGGAGCGCCGCCTTCCGGCCCATGGCGTTCACTTCCACGAAGCGCTTCCCCGCCTCTCCGCGCAGGTAGCGCTCGTACTGGCGCTCGACCCCCATCTTTCCGATCAGGTCGCCGCGGAGATAGTGCGCGCGCGCGGGATCCTCCAGCTCCTTGTCCGAGACTTCCCCCACGTAACCGAGCAGATGCGACGCCATCTGCCCGAGGGGATAACGCCGGAGCGGCTCGAACTCCACGTCGACGCCCGGCAGCTCCGACTCGTGCTCCGCCACGTAGGCCACCGTGGTCCGGTCCACGTTCCGCTTGAGCCGCACCGGCAGGAAGGATTGCCGGCCGTCGCGCCGCACTTTCTCGCGGAGGAATTTCGGATCCACCCCCAGGATGACGCCCAGGCGCGCGACGGTGGAATCGAGCCGCGCCGGCGTGTCGGTGAACGTCTTGTCGTGGGGGTCGAGGGTGACCGTGAAGGAGGGGACGTTGTCGGCGATCAGGAGACCGTTCCGGTCGCGGATGTCCCCGCGCGGCGCGGCGATCACCTCCACCCGGATCCGGTTACCCTCCGAGAGCTCGCGGTACTTCCCTCCCTGCAGCACCTGCATTGTGAAGAGCCGGAAGATCACGAGCGCGAAGGCAATGCCCACCACGGCCGTGAGGTTCCGCTGCCGGTAGCGCGAACCGCTCAGCGATTCGGTATCGAACGCCATGGATCAGGACTCGTCCGCGAGGAGCGGACGCTTCCAGAAAAACTCCACCAGGCCGAGCAGGATCAGGACGACGAGCGCCGTGTAGAGCGCGGACGGGACCGCGATGGTCGCCATCTGCTTCACGAAGAGCCACGGATCGCCCAGCGAGGAGGCCGCGAAATAGACGATGTCGTGCGCCAGCATGGCGAAGAGGAAGAAAGCGAAGCGGACGCCCACGTTCGCGCGGTGGACGCGGAAGCCCGCCTTGGCCACGGCAAATCCCACGATCGTCTTGGAGAGCGCGTTCAGCCCGAGCGGTCCGGGCGCGTCCAGATCCTGGATCAGCCCGACCAGGAACCCGCCGAGGGTGCCAACGACGGGGCCGCGCATCCACCCCAGATACACGACGAAGGCGACGAGAAGGTCGGGACGGATGCCCGCGATCTCGAAGCGGTAGACAAACGCGGCCTGCAGCACCATGGCCACGATGAGGACGGCCGCGTCGCGGATCCCCTTCATCGGGAGGCGCTCCCGACGCGCCCGTCGGCGGGCGCCACGGGCGCCACGGGCGCTGGACCCGGGGCGGCCGGCTGGATGCGGGTGCTGTCGGGCGCGTCCGTCGGGTAGAAGTCCCCCGGCAGGGCCGAGCCGCGGGCGGACGGCGTGTAGACCAGCACCTCCTCCAGCCCGCGGAAATCCACCGCCGGCTTCACGACGATCTCCTTGGTCAGGCCGTTGGGCTCGAGCGCGACGCGCTGCACCGTGCCGATCCGGACGCCCGCGGGGAAGATCCCGCCGAGGCCCGAGGTCACCACCCGGTCGCCTGCCTTGACGTCCTCCTGGGAGGAGACGTAGAGGAGGTCGAGCATCGGCCGGTCGCCGTACTCCCAGCGGACCACGCCGTCCACCCGCGACCGCTCGATGCGCGCGGCCACCGCGCAGTCGCGGTGGAGGAGCGTCAGGACGCGGGCCGAGTGCCGGGAGGTGCGCTCCACGCGGCCGACCAATCCGTCCGGCGTCAGGATGGCGCGGTTGGGGGTGATCCCCTCCGCGGCCCCCTTGTCGAGGGCCAGGCTTCCGCCCAGCCGGTCGAGGCTCCGGCCCACGACGTTCGCCGCGACCAGCTCGTAGGAGCGGCGCTCGGTGAGGTGGAGCAGGCGGCGGAGGCGCTCGTTCTCCGCACGCTCGGCGCGCCCCCCATCCACCTCGAGCGTGAGCCGGGTAACGCTATCGCGGAGCTTCTGGTTGTCCCAGTAAACCGCGAACCCGCGGTCGATCCATCCGACCACGAGCTCCGCCGGGGCGAGGAGGGTGTGCTGGAGGAACCACGCGGCCCGCGCCTGGGAGCGCGGCCCCAAAAGCATCAGCGTGAGCGAGGCGGCGCAGGCGAGGACGAAGACGGTCCAGTCGGTTCGGCGCGCGAATAGATACCGCAACATCGGGACCTACGCCCGATGCTCAGTCACGCACCACCGACATGAGCACCTTCTCGTATTGGGAGGGGTCGTCGAGGATTTTTCCGGTGCCGAGAACCACGCAGGAGAGCGGATCCTCCGCGACCGTGATCGGAAGATTGGTGGCCTCGCGCAGCAGCATGTCGATGCCGCGGAGCAGGGAGCCGCCGCCCGTCATGACGATTCCGCGATCCACGATGTCCGAGGCGAGCTCGGGGGGCGTCTTCTCCAGCGATTGCATCAGCGCGTCCACGATCTGCTGGAGCGGCTCACTCAGCGCTTCGCGCACCTCGACCGACGAGATCTTCATCGTCTTCGGGATGCCCGCCACCAGGTCGCGTCCCTTGATCTCCATCTCCTCCTCCTGCTCGAGGCGGAAGGCGGAGCCGATCTTGATCTTGATCTGCTCGGCCGTCTGCTCGCCGATGAGGAGGTTGTACGCCTTCTTCACGTACTGGACGATCGCCTCGTCCATCTCGTCGCCGCCGACGCGGATCGACTGCTGGTTCACGATGGAGTTCAGCGCCATGACCGCGATCTCGGTCGTGCCGCCGCCGATGTCGATGATCATGTTGCCCGAGGGCTTTCCGACGGGCAATCCGACCCCGATGGCCGCGGCGATCGGCTCCGGCACCAGGAGCACCTCGCGAGCGCCGGCGTGCTGAGCCGAATCCTGCACCGCGCGCTTATCCACTTCGGTGATTCCGGAGGGAACGCAGATGATGATGCGCGGGCGCACCCACGTGCGGCGGCCCAGCGCCTTCTGGATGAATTCGCGGAGGAGGTCTTCGGTCTTCTCGAAGTCGGCGATGACGCCGTCTTTGAGGGGACGCACGGCGACGATCTCGTCGGGCGTCCGGCCCAGCATGCTCTTCGCTTCCTTGCCGACGGCGATGACCTTGCCCGTCGTGCGGTCGACCGCGACGACCGAGGGCTCGTTCAGCACGATGCCCTTGCCCTTCAAGTAGACGAGCGTGTTGGCGGTGCCCAGGTCAATTGCGACGTCGTTCGAGAACACACCCATCACCTGGTCGAGAAACATCCGTGCCTCCCGAAATCCGCGGAACGACATTGGCAGGAGAATCCTTCGCACTCCCGGGCGGGCAGGGCGATCAATTGAGGTTCGAAGCGAACGGACCGTATCAAAGCGATCCGGGGGGCGCAAGGTGTTTCTCCCCCCGAAGCCGCGTTGACAGGCCGGGATACGGGTGATAGCGTCCGGTTGGGACGTGGGGCCCGCAACGTTACAGGGAGGGTATCGGCCATGGCGGGATGGAACTTGAGGTTCCTCGTTGCTTTGACGCTGCTTTTTCTCTGCCCGAAGCCCGGATTCGCCGCGGCGCCCAACGGGAGCGCGCAGGACCGCAATTCCGAGGGCCGGCTCCCCGACGTCGAGGAGATGAAGACCATCGGGGTCGATCGCCAACTCGCTTCCTTCGCGGGCATGGTGCTCGACGTGAACAACCGCCCCCTGGCGGACGTGGAGGTCAAGCTCTTCATCGACGGCGAGCCGGCGGGACGGGCGGTGACGGAAGGCAACGGCTACTACGACCTGAAGGCTCCCTACGACCCGTCCGACGACATCACGGTGCTGCTCTGGTTCGTCGCTCCGGACCGCGCGCTCATGCCGAAAGAGCTGGTGATCCGCGAATCGAAGGCGAGCCTGGCGAACGGGCTCATCTCGCGGTGCGTGCCGCGGGCCTCGCTGACCCACGGGCACCAGTTCCGGATCTACCTCTTCGACAACGAGAGCCGGAACAAGGAGCTGGCCGAGTCGAACTGTCTCCCCTAGCGCCCGTCACGTACCCCAGGTACCGAGGGGCGGGCTTCGATTAGACGGTTCCGCAGGCGAGGGGGTCGAGCGCACGCTCGGCGACCTGCTTCCGCTGCCGCACCATGTCGGCCAGATCGGGGGGCAGGTCGCGCTTCAGAAGTTCCTCGTAGATGTACCGCGCGCGCCCCGGATTGTTGAGGGCGCGCCGCTCCAAGTCCGCGCTCCGCAGCAGCGCGAGCGTGGCGGAGTGGCGCGCCGAGTACTCCCGGCCGTAGGCCTCGTACGCTCGGCTTGCCTCGCCCGCACGACCCAGGTCCTCGAAGGCCCGGGCCACCCGAAGCTGCTCCGCGGGCGGCAGCGTGGCGTGCGCGCCCAGGAGCCGCCTCATCTCCTGGTAGGCGTCGCACGCCGGGCGTATCGCGCCGCGACGGAGCCATACCCGGATGGCCTTCTGGAAGCAGGCCGTCGCCCGGGCATCCTGGTGGGTCACGCGGTGGAGCCTGGCGGCGCGGATCAGGGCCTCCGGGTCGTCGGGGTGCGACGTGAGATAGCGCTCGGTCTCGTCCAGCGCCGCGCCCCAGTCGCCCCGCTCCTCGTGCCGGGCGCCCAGCGCCAACGCCCCCTCGATCCTTCCCTGGCGGAGCATCCCCATGGCCAGCCCGGCCGCGAGCCCGAAGAGGCCCCCGCTCAGGCGGGCCACGACGAGGGTTTCCGATGCGTTGCCGGCCAGCCGCGCCGCCAGGGGCCACGCGAATCACAGCACGGCGCCGGCCGCGGCGGGAATGGCGAGCCACGCCGTACGGATGGCTCCGTGGCGAAAGAGCGCCGGGAGCGACAGAATCCGGAGCCGCGCGAACGGCAGCCGCACGAGGAAAAGTCCCAGGACGCCGGAGACGAGTCCGTCCGCGCCCGCGATCGGGATCGCGGCCAGCTCCGGGGTCCGGACCAGGATGACGGCCGCCTGCGCGAGCTGGGCCAGCCAGCCGCAGGCGAGGACCGCGATCAGGTAGCGAGCCGGGCCCAGCCGGGATTCGAGGGGCGGGCCGAAGATCGAGAGGAACAGGAGATTGCCGGCCAGGGCCAGGAGGCCCGCGTGCACGAAGAGCGAGCCGACGGCCGTCGGAACGGTGGGGTGCGCGGCCTTGAACGCGGCCCCGTAGAGGATTCCCGGGTCGCCGCGCGTCCCCAGCACCACCCCGAAGGCAAGCAGGTTCGCGAGGACCAGCGCGAGGGTCGCCCACGGGCGCGCGCTCTGGCGCGCGTCCGTCACGATCGGCAGCCACTGAGAGAAGTTCATGAGCCCCATTGATACCACGAGCGGCCCCTTGTAGGGACCTTCCGACTTCTCTACACTACGTCGCGCTCGGAAATCGAAGGCGATTCCCCACTTCGGCCGGCCGCCGGCCGCGGCATCGCAAGGGAAGGTCATGGAAAGCTCCGCCCGCTCCACCGGCATGGACATGGGGTCCGAGATCCAGAGAGAGCTGGACCCGCTCGAGAACGCCCGCCTCCAGTTCGAGGAGGCCGCCGCGCGACTCAAGCTGGACCCGGCATTCGTGCAGATCATCAAGGAGCCGCGCCGCGCCACGATCGTGAAGCTCCCCGTCCAGATGGACGACGGATCGTTCCGGGTCTTCACGGGCTACCGGGTGCAGCACTCCATCATCCGCGGTCCGGCCAAGGGCGGGATCCGCTACCACCCCGACGTTACGCTGGAAGAGGTGATGGCCCTCGCCGCGTGGATGACCTGGAAGTGCGCGGTCGTCGGGATCCCGTTCGGCGGCGGCAAGGGGGGCGTGGCGTGTGATCCCTCGAAGATGTCCCAATCCGAGCTGGAACGCCTCACCCGACGCTACACGGCGGACCTGATCGACGTGATCGGCCCCGAGTCCGACGTCCCCGCTCCCGACGTGAACACCAACGAGCAGACGATGGCGTGGATCATGGACACCTACTCCATGCACGCGCGCCACACCGTGACGTCGGTGGTGACCGGGAAGCCCCTCGCCCTCGGCGGATCGGCGGGCCGGCGCGAGGCCACCGGACGCGGCGTTCTCTTCTGCGTCCGCGAGGCGGCCAAGCGGCTGGGCATGAGTCTCACGGGCGCGAAGGTGGTCGTCCAGGGATTCGGGAACGTCGGCTCGGTGGCGGCGGACCTCCTCGCCAAGGACGGCGCCAAGATCGTCGGGGTCAGCGACGTGAACGGGGGCGTCCACAACCCGAACGGCCTCGACCTCACCCAGCTCTTCGAGCACGTGGCCCGCACCAAGACGGTGGCCGGATTTCCCGGCGGGACGCCCGTCCAGGGGAAGGACGTCCTCGAGATCCCGTGCGACATCCTGATCCCCGCCGCGCTCGAGAACCAGATCTCGCGCTCCAACGCGGCCAGGATCAAGGCGCGGATCATCGCCGAGGGCGCGAACGGCCCCACCACGACCCAGGCGGACAAGATCTTGAACAAGGCGGGCGTGCTGGTGATCCCGGACATCCTCGCGAACAGCGGCGGGGTGACCGTCTCCTACTTCGAGTGGGTGCAGGACCGGCAGGGGCTCTTCTGGCGGGAGGAAGAAGTGAACGACCGCCTCGAGCACATCATGGTGAACGCCTTCCGCGACGTGGCGCGCATGGCGGACGAACACAAAGTCTCGCTCCGGGTGGCGGCCTTCATGCTCGCGATCAAGCGGGTCGTAGACGCGATCCAGCTCCGCGGGGTGTACGCCTAGGCCACGAGCCCCTCGAGATACTCGATGCAGCCCTTCCCCAGGCGCGCGCGCGCGCCGAGAGGGAGCGGGTAGTTCCGGCGGCCGTGACCGGCTCGGAGGCCCGACCACGCCGGGACGCGCAGCGGGCCCAGGTGGTCCCGCAATACCTGGCTCAGCCGGAGCTCGCGAAAGCCCTTTCGCGGCAGGCAGCGCGTGAAGTCGCCCAGGACCACGCCGCGAGCACCCTTCAGCCAACCCCCTTCGCGGAGCGCGCAAAGCATCCCGTCGATCTTGTACGGCGGCTCGTTCACCTCTTCGAGAAAGAGAAGGCAGCCGCGCACCGAAGGGAGATACCCCTCCGCGGCGGCGTAGTGGAAGAGGGCCAGGTTCCCTCCCATCACGCACCCCGTCGCGGGGGCGGCCGGACCCATGAGGCGGCGCGGCGCCGGCAGCGTGCGCACGCTCTCGGACGGCATGGGCTGCGTGACCCACGCGAGGAACCGCGGCACTTCGCTTCCCCGCCTCATCCCCAGGCCGTGCAGGTTGGGCCCGTGCAGCGTGCGGACGCCGGCGTGCCGCGCCATGCCCAGGTGGAGGAAGGTCGCGTCCGAGAAGCCGGCGAAGATCTTCGGGTCCCGGCGCATTGCGCCCCAATCGATTCCCGACGCGATCCGCATCGCCCCGTAGCCGCCCCGGGCCATGAGCACGCACCGGATGTCCGGATTGCCGAGCATCCGGTTCAGGTCGTCCAGGCGTGAGGCGTCCGATCCGGCGAGATGGCCGCGCCGATCGCGGACGTGCCGGCCGAACACGACGCGGAACCCCGCCTCTTCCAGGACTCGGGCGCCCGCCGCGAGGGCGCGCGGGAGCACCGGCCCCGACGGCGCCACGACGCCGATCCGGTCCCCCGGACGGAGGCGCGGCGGCGCGACCCCCTTCATCGCGGAATCCGCGGCGGCGCGACGATCGTCTTCCCGCCTCCGCCGCCGTAGCGGGCCAGAATTCCCACGAGCCGCTCCTCCATCTGCTTCGCCGCCGTGGCGCTCGCGCGGTTTCCATTCGTGATCAGCGCGAAGGCGATCCGCCCTCCGGTCGCGTCCTGGACGTAGCCGGAGAGGCTGCTCACGTTGGTCAAGGTGCCGGTCTTCGCGCGAAGGTCGGCTCGCGGGTCGAGCCCCATGAACCGCCGCTTCAAGGTCCCGGTCTCGCCCGGCTCGGCCAGCCCCGTTCGATAGGGCTCAGCCAGGACGGGATCTCGCGCGTGGGCCGAGAGCCACGCGACCAGCGAGCGGGCGGTCGCGAGGTTC